>CAZNEU010000148.1:0-2176 GCA_964571915.1 uncultured Phycisphaeraceae bacterium | reverse complement strand
GAGCGTGCGTTGAAAGCGGGCCGTGTGCCGACGCGCTGAAGCCGGCCGGGGGCGTGGTTGTGGGCCGTCAAAGGCGTGCGTGGCGGTGGATTACCACGGCTGGCAGCCACGGCAACGAGGACAAATGGTCGATGGAGACAGCATGAACGAGCGGTGCATTATTCCGGCTGCGCGGGCGTTGAACCCGGGCGGCTCCTGCGTCCCCCAGGCCCGGGTGCGGATGGCGGACCGGCGGACGCGGGGAGGCGTGGGCGTTTGACCGACACGGCGGAAACACCATCAACGGGTTCGGCAGCCAACGGGCAGGCACCGGTGCCGGAGGTGCCGCGCCTTTCGGGCGGCAAGCTCGCCAGGATTTTGCCGCTGGACGGCGTGCGCGGCCTGGCCGTGTGCCTGGTGTTTCTCTACCACTGCACCGTGCTGGTGCCCACCAACCTGAGCGAGGAGGTGGTCTCGCACCTCATGTTCCTCAACGGCCTGGCGCCTCTGTTGTTCTTCGTGCTGTCGGGGTTCCTGATCACGGGCATTCTGACCAAGAGCCGGGAGGAGCCGCACTATTTCAGGACCTTCTACATCCGGCGGGCGCTGCGGATTTTCCCGCTGTACTTTGCCGTGGTGGTGTTGGCGCTGGTGGTGCTGCCGAAGTTCTTTCCGAACAACGCCAAGGTGCAGTCTTTCGGCCGCGTGGGCGACGATGCGTGGATGTACTGGGTGTTCATGCAGAACTTCGGCATCGCGCTGGCGGGGGACTTCCGGCACGGCATTCTCGACGTGACCTGGTCGCTGGCGATCGAGGAGCAGTTCTACTTCGTATGGCCGCTGGTCGTGTACTCGCTCAGCAACCGGGCCCTGGCGAGGGTGTGCGTGGGGCTGATTGCATTCGGGTTCTTATACCGGTGCCTGCTGGTGTTCGTGCTCGATGCGCACCCGATCACGGCCTATGTCTCGACGTTCGCCCGCCTGGGCTCGCTGGCCATGGGCTCGCTGCTGGCGCTTGGGTGGAAGCAGCCGGGGCTGGTTGAGCGGCTGCGGCGGCCCGGGGCGTGGGCCGCGGCCGCCACGGTGCCGTTCATCTGGGTGTTCACCGGCTCGGAGCGTCTGGCGGGCGTGGATTTCTTCGCGACCACGGGTTTCAGGGGCGGGCCGTACTCGCGCACGCTGGGCGACCTGGCGGTGCTGTTCGGCCTTGCGGGGTTGATGATCACGTGCCTGACGGCGAAGCCGGGGAGCCTTTTTTATCGCGTGCTGGGCGGGCGGTTTTTCACGACGATGGCCCTGTACTCGTACGGCATCTTCCTCTTTCACACGCCCATTCGGGCGTTCGTGAGAGACATGGTGTTTGGCCCCGGGTATAGCGGCCGGACGCCGCTGGTGAAGTGGCCCGTGGTGCTGGGCTCGCAGATTCCGGCGCAACTGATTTTCTACGCGGTCGTGATGGCGATCACCTTCCCGCTGGCGTACCTGTCGTATCACCTGTGGGAGAAGCACTGGGCCGGGCTGAAGAGCCGGGTGAAGTATCAGAAGCCCGCGGCCGGTGAAGCGGCCTGAGTTGCGGCGGCCTGTCGACCCAGGCACGCTGACGGCGCTGCGCCGGGCCGGCGGGAGCACCGCGCCACGGAGTGGGCGCGAGCCGGGGGAATGGGCGTGGTCTGGCAAGACCGAAGTGTGGCGTGCAAAAAAGACAGCGCCCACGTCTTGCGACGGGGGCGCTGCGAAAGAACAGTTGGGGTCCGTTTGCGCCGGCTTACGCCGGCGCTCTCCGCCCTTCTTGCGAAGGCCCTCTTGCGAAGGTTGCTGCGGACGAGAACGTACTGACCTACCGGCTGCGGGTCGCCCCGCGACCTCTGGTACTGTGGCGTGAGCCACAAGAGGTTTTCCGGTCTAAGGAATCCCTTAGAAAGGAGGTGATCCAGCCGCAGGTTCTCCTACGGCTACCTTGTTACGACTTAGTCCCAGTCACCGATCTTGCCGTGGTCGCTGATGAAACTCAGCGGCTTCGGGCTCTACCGGCTCCCATGACTTGACGGGCGGTGTGTACAAGGCTCAGGAACACATTCACCGGGGCGTAGCTGATCCCCGATTACTAGCGATTCCGGCTTCATGCAGGCGGGTTTCAGCCTGCAATCCGAACTGGGGTGCATTTTTTGCGATTTGCTCCGCCTTGCGGCCTTGCGTC
>CAZNEU010000147.1:0-3103 GCA_964571915.1 uncultured Phycisphaeraceae bacterium | reverse complement strand
TTATATCGATTCAGCCCTTGGTGCAACAAAATCCATCACAGTCTGGTGCCGAACATGGCCCATTGACCGCGAACAGCCATCAACATCCTATCAAAATACAAACCCATTGTTGGGCTGGTGGCCAGGCCGACTTGGCAACAGGCCCGTTTTCTGCGACAATGCCGCGGCGGCGGCACCCGGCCCCCGCGCGCCCGCGCTCGGGCCCACTGGCCAGACCGGACAACGACCCATCAACCCGGCCACCCCTCCTCCGGAGTTCCCGCCCATGTCCTCCCGCCAACCCGCCCCCGCGTCGTGTGATGTCGGCCTGATCGGCCTTGAAGTCATGGGCAAGAACCTTGCCCTGAACATGGCCGACCACGGCTTCAAGGTTCTGGCGCACAACCGCTCGGTGTCAAAGGTGAAGCCCTTCCTTGATGACAACCCGCCCGAGGTCATCGGCCCCGGGGGCGGCCTGTTCGGCTTCGACGCGCCCGATGATGAGCCGTCTCGTCTCAAGGCCTTTGTGCTGGCCCTGAAGAAGCCGCGTGTGATCATCATGATGGTGAAGGCGGGTGAGCCGACGGACATCACCATCAACAACCTGGTGCCGCTGGTGGAGAAGGGCGACATTCTCATCGACGGCGGCAACGCCGAGTGGCAGGACACGATCCGGCGTGAGAAGATGCTCACCGAGAAGGGCCTGCTCTTCGTCGGCTCGGGCGTCTCCGGCGGCGAGACGGGCGCGCGCTTCGGCCCCAGCCTGATGCCCGGCGGCGACCCCAAGAGTTGGGACCGCCTCAGGCCCATCTGGGAGGCCATCGCCGCGAAGGTGGACGAAAAGACCGGCAAGCCGCTGGAGGGCGGCGCGCCCGGCAAGCCCATCAAGGGCGGCGTGGCCTGCACCACCTACATCGGCCCCAACGGCGCGGGGCATTATGTGAAGATGGTTCACAACGGCATCGAGTACGGCGACATGCAACTCATCTGCGAGGGCTACCACTTCATGCGTGATGTGCTTGGCAAGGGCGCCAAGGAGATGTCCGCGATCATGTCCGAGTGGAACAAGGGCGACCTTGATTCCTTCCTCGTCGAGATCACGGCCGACATTCTCCAGCACACCGACGGCGCGACGGGCAAGCCGTTCGTGGACATTGTCATGGATGCCGCGGGCCAGAAGGGGACGGGCAAGTGGACGATCACCTCGGCCCTGGACCTGGGCATCCCCGCGGCCACCATGAGCGAGGCCGTGTTTGCGCGCAACATGAGCGCGATCAAAGACCAGCGTGTGGCCGCGAGCAAGATTCTCAAAGGCCCCGGCAAAAAGAGCGACGGCATGGGCATCTCCGACTGGGTCGGGGCCGTGCGCGATGCCCTGTACTGCTCCAAGATCTGCTCCTACGCCCAGGGCTTCGCCCTGATGCAGGCCGCCAGCGATGCCCGGAAGTGGGGCTTGAAACTGGGTGAGATCGCCATGATCTTCCGCGGCGGGTGCATCATCCGAGCCCGCTTCCTGCAGAAGATTTACGAGGCCTACAAGAGCAACCCCAAACTCGCCAACCTGCTGCTGGACCCCTACTTCGCGGGCATCACGGACAAGTATCAGGCCAACTGGCGGGCCGTGGTGGCCCGTGCCGCGATCGAGGGCGTGCCCGTGCCCGCCTTCAGTTCCGCTCTGTCGTACTACGACTCGTACCGTGCGGCCAACCTCCCGGCCAACCTCCTGCAGGCCCAGCGCGACTACTTCGGTGCCCACACCTACGAGCGCACCGACCAGCCGCGCGGCAAGTTCTTCCACGTCGATTGGCCCGAGCCCAAGCGGCCGCAGATGGAGATCAAGAAGTAAGGAAGGCACCGGGTCCGCCTGCGGCGGAGCACTGGGCACTGGTGGAAAGGCAAAGACACGAACCCCCGGCCCGTGCCGGGGGTTTTTCGTTGGTGCCGCGATACGCTCACCCAGCGGGCACGGGCCCGCGACGACCATGAACCCGCCCACGCCGATCGCCACGCCCCGCCTCACGCTCCGCCCCATCGCGCCCGCGGACCGGGCCGAGTTCCTGCGTGTGCATCGCGCTTCGTGGGAAACGCACCTGGGCCCGTGGAGCCCGCTGCCGCCCGTGTGCCCAGACGGCTCGCCGGACTTCGAGGCCATGTTCGCGCAATCACTCACTCGCTCAGCCGATGGCTTCGCCACCGGCACGGCTTGTCGCCTCCTCGCTTTCGATGCCGCCGGTGCGCTCGTGGGCGGCTTCAACCTCAACAACATCATCCGCGGCATCTTCCAGAACGCTGACGTGGGGTGGTGGGTCGCCCTTGACCAAACCCGTAAGGGCTACGCCACCGAGGGTGTACGCACACTTGTGCGTCTCGCGCTCGACCCCGCCGGCCTGGGCCTGCACCGCGTGCAGTGTGGCATCATCCCGCGGAACGTTGCCAGCCTTGCGGTGGCCGCGCGGGTGGGCCTGCGGCGTGAGGGGCTGGCCGAGCGCTACCTGAAGATCAACGGCGTGTGGGAAGACCACGCCATCTTCGCGCTCACAGTGGAGGACATGCCGGGATAGCACAAAGACACCAAGACGCGAAGAACCCGGATTCATTGGACACAGAGGCGCAGAGACGAAGAGGAAGACGGATCAGAATCAGATTTCAACACGGAGGTCACGGAACGACACTGAGAAACAAGCCGCCTTCGGCGATTCCGCGCCCTGCCCGTTAATGCTCCGTGTTTTCTTGCCTTCTTCTGTGTCTCTGCGCCTCTGTGTCCAATGCCTTCTTTCGCGCCTTTGTGCTACGCCTGTTTTCTCCGATACCACTCCACCGTCCGCCGCGCCCCTTCGTCCAAACCCACGCGCGGCGACCAGTTGAGCCGCGCCTTGGCCCGCGAGATATCCAGGCAGCGTCGGCCCACACCGTCGCCCTTGCTCGCATCCCACACGATCCGCCCCGTGAACCCCGCGTGCCGCGCGATGGTTTCGCTGAGACTCTTGATGCTGGTCTCCTGCCCGCTGGCGATGTTGATGGGCGAGGCGTCATCAATCTCCTCCGCGCAGCGCACCACGCCCTCGGCCGCGTCATCCACGTACAGAAAATCTCGCGTGGGCGCGCCCGTCCCCCAGCACACCAC
>CAZNEU010000146.1:0-4312 GCA_964571915.1 uncultured Phycisphaeraceae bacterium | reverse complement strand
TGCGCCGGTAGTTGCTCAGGCCCGCCCACAGGGGCGTTTCGATCAGCGGATAGTCGGTGAACGAGAGGTACAGGCTCATGGCCATCGGCAGGAGCAGAAAAACGCCCGAACCCACCAGCCACGGGCTTGCCCAAAGCCACCCTGTCCAACGCCGCTGCTTCACGCCGCGGCCCCTGCTGCACGCCGCCGTCGCTCGCTGGCCGCGCGGTCGATCAGCGCCTGCGCCCGCGGCTGCAGCGCCGCCAGCGCATCCGCTGCCTCCACCTCCAGCCGCCACATGCGCTGCACCTGCGTGTCAAACTCGTCCTTGAACTGCTGCCACACGCGCGTGGGCGGGGGGATGAACGCCCGCTCGCTCCGCGTGATCGCGTCGTGTACGGCGATGCCCCGGTTGGGGTGCGTGCGGATGAAGTCTTCGCTCTGGTCGAGCAGCGGCGAGGGCTTGCAGTGGGCCTTGGCCAGCAACTCCACCATCTCGCGCCGCTGCGTGAACGCGATGAACTCCATGCTCGCCTCGGGGTGCTTGGCACCGCGGGGGATCACCAGCACATCGGTATCGATCAGGCCTATTGGCGCGGCGGCATCCACCAGACCGCCGGCCACAGGAAATGGTGCCACGCCGTAATCCAGGTCCGGCTTGAACGCACCCACCAGGTTCGCCACCCACGGCCCCTGCACGATCATGCCCACCTTGCCCGTGAGGAACGGGTTCTCCGGCGTGAAGTAGTTGCCGAAGCCGTCCTGGAAGCGCGTGGCTCGGTCAACCCCCAGCGCCCGCGGGTAGGTCTGCATCCACTCGAACGCCGCGCGATTGGGCGGGCTGTCCACCGTGGCCAGATCGCTCGCCGGGTCGTAAACCTTGCCGCCGAAGTGATACCCCCAGAACCACGACCACCACCCCGGCTCGCGATGGAAGAACCCGACGCGCCTGAGCGGTTCGCCCGCCGCGCCAGCGCCCAGCCCCCCCACCACCAGCCGCGTGTGCATCTCATCCAACTCATCGATCGTGCGCGGCGGGCGGTTGGGGTCCAAGCCCACCTCGCGGAACAACGCCTTGTTGTAGTAGAGAGCCACGCTGCCGCAGGTGTTCACCACCGCCCACCAAGCCCCAGCCTGCCTCATCACCGGGCGAACACCCGGCGAATACTGCTCCAGAGACATGCCGCGCTGGGCTGCCAGCGCATCCAGCCGCACGAGGGCACCGCTCTGGGCATACGGCGGCACGTTGAACGCGTACAGCCCGATCACATCCGGCGGGTCGCCACCTGCGATGGCGACCATCGACTTCTGCCCGATGTCGGCCGTGACGAGATATCGCACGAAGATGCGGCTCTGGCTCGCGTTGAACGCATCCACCACGGTGCGCATCGCGTCGCCCTCGTGGCGCGTCCACTTTTCCCAGTAGTCCAGCACGATGCGGCCGGAGCGCGCCTCCAGCGAGCGCCCCGCGCGGGGACCGAACGCGGCGTAGCCCGCGGCCGTCGCGGCCAGCGCGCCGAGCGCGGCACGGCGCGTGAGCGGAGTCTGGCTGGGTTGGTCGGTGGTCATGCGGGCCGGGTGTGAGTCTGTCGCCCGCCCCCCCTCCACGATCCAGCATGCCGGGCTCACCCGACGATGCTCGCGTGCTTACTTGGCCTTGGGCGCGGCGGGCTGAGCCGGTGCCGGAGCGGGAGTACGCCCCTTGTTCTGCACGCGTTCGCGGTCGGCGTTGACCTGCGCCACCATGCCATCCCACAACTCCTTGTTGAACGGGAAGCCGGTGGGCTTGCCGGTCTCCGGGTTGATGTGGCCCTTGGTGGGGTCGAGTTTTCCATCGTTGCTGTCGAGCAGGTCGCGGAGCAGGCGGCCGCGGGGGATAGTCGCCTCCGTGCCCGTGTCGGCGTATCGGATCGTGAGCATCTCGGTCATCGAATCGGGTGTGTACATCTGCTTGGTGCGCGAGCCGCTCGTGGCAAAGTACACGGCCACCAGTGCGAGCACGCCCGCCACGATCCAGCCCACGAACGGTTTCTGCTGCAGGATAGTGCGAATCTTGTTCACAAGAACTCCGTTCCAGTTATCCACTGCTCACGGCGTGGCACGCCGCGTTCGAAGGGCAACGGCACGGACCGAGCCGTTGCGGGCATCGGTCGCTCAATATGCGTGCCCCCAGTTGTAGAATGGGGGGGAAGCCCCGTACGCGTCTGATCCGAACCTGTATTGGGCGAACTCGATCACCTGCACGTGGCCATCGCCGAACAGGAAGTTGTTCTGCCCGATAATGGCATCTACGGCCTCCTCACCGACACGCAGAATCTGCCGGGCTTGGTGGCGCGGAAAGTCATCCAGTCCATCGGTGGCCCACACCACCGCGTTCGGGAACTTGATGGTGCGAAGGAGCGTGTCGGAAACACCCGATGCGGGCCTGATCAGCCGGGTGCCGGTGGCGTCGTACGCGGCTGGCTTCGGTATGGAGTCGTTGAACCAATACTCAGTCCAACGAACGATCGGTGCATTGACCGTGAGCACCTCAGGGAAGGGTGTAACGTACACACGCCCGAAGTTGAGCAGAAACGCCTTGTTGCCCTCGTCGCGGACGCTCGAGAGGCCCTTGGCCAGTGGGCACTGGAACGGCTGCTGAGATTGCACCGCGACGGTGTTCTCGTGGGCCACCAACTTCAGGTCGTTGGGATCGTCTGCCTTCGTGAACGTTGGGTCGGCGACACCGCCAAGATACGGCTGGAGCGCACCCACGGCCCCGACCTGCCAAAGTTGCCCTGCGTATTGCCCGCGCCGGGAC
Source organism: uncultured Phycisphaeraceae bacterium (assembly GCA_964571915.1). Lineage (GTDB taxonomy): Bacteria > Planctomycetota > Phycisphaerae > Phycisphaerales > UBA1924 > JAEUIX01. The sequence goes on along the minus strand of CAZNEU010000146.1, from coordinate 1,533 downwards.
ATCCGCATGAACCGCGGCTCCTTCTGATTATCCAGAAATCCCTGAATGCCAATCCCCAGTTGCCTCAGGTTGTTCTGGCAGATCACATTCCACGCCGACCTGCGCGCGTTCGCCAGGCCCGGCAGCAGGATGCTCACCAGCGTGGCGATGATCGCGATCACCACCAGCAACTCGATCAGCGTGAAGGCCCGAGAACCTTGCGCAGGCCCCTGAACCCATCGCCCACGATTGCACGGCCAACACCCGTTCATGCGCGGCTCCTTGTCGCAACCCCACTCGTTCCGCCAACCCCTTGCACCGCCGACTTGCCGTTCCGCCCCGCCTCAGCAAGGGCGCGAGCGGCGGCGTTCGCCGCGCCGCCGCCAGCACCATCACCGCCACCTGCCACCACCGGCCAGCCCACGCTCACCTCCAACGTGCCGCCCACGGGCAGGCCAGCGAGCAGTTCCGGCGAGATCACGTTCGTTTCCATCGCACGCCCGTTCACGGTGATGGCCGCGGCCCGATCGGCCACAAAGTCGGCCGCGTCGAACGATACGCGCACCGTGCGGCCCCGCCATGTTCTTGCCGCGGTCACCCGCCCCAGGTCGGCGGTGGGCACGGGGTCGATCAGCAGGCCGCCCCACGTGGGGCGGATGCCCAGCATCCATTCGAGCGCGATGCGGTTCAGCCACGCCGCGCTGCCGGTGTACCACGTCCACCCCGCGCGGCCGGGAAGGTCTGACAGCGGCCCGTCCACATTGCCCGGCGTGCTGTAGGGTTCGGCCCAGTATTTGGCCGCGCGATCGCCCTTGGCACGCTCGGGGGGTGAGATGGCGTTCCAGATCTGGGCCACGCTTGGCTGGTCTCGCCTTTTGCACGCCGCGGCAAGGGCCCACGTGGCCGCGTGCATGTAGACGCCGCCGTTCTCGCGGCTGCCGGGGCAGTAGCGCGTGATGTAACCGATGCTGGGGTCGGGCGTGGTGTACGCCGGTGCGAGCAGCAGCGGGCCGTATGGCGACAGGAGGTCTCGCTTCACGGTGGCCCACGCCGCATCGGCACGGTCGGCGGGTGCGCCCTCGCCGAGAATGGCCCACGTCTGGGCGTTGAGATGCACCTTGCCCTCAGGGCTGGAACTGGCACCCACCCACTCGCCGTTGTCCTTGGTGCCGTAGCGGTAGTGCTGGCCGTCCCACGCGAGCGCGTTGATCGTGTCAAAGAGCGCATCGGCTCGCACGCGGCAGCCCTCGGCGGCAACGGTGTCGCCCAGCGCGGCGTAAAGGTGGGCCCACTCACCCAGCGTGGCCGCCAGGAACCAGCCCAGCCACACGCTCTCGCCCTTCCCGTCGATGCCCATCGCGGAGAGCCCGTCGTTCCAATCGCAGGAGCCGATCAGGGGCAGGCCGCGCGGGCTGTGGCGGGCGAAACTGCGTGCGAATGCGCGCTGGCAATGGTCGAGGAGCGTGCCGCCCCCCCCTCCCCCCCCACCCGCGGGGTCGTCTACAAACGGTGCCCGCTTCTGGAGGCAGGCAAGGTCGCCGGTCTCGCGGATGT
>CAZNEU010000145.1:0-2548 GCA_964571915.1 uncultured Phycisphaeraceae bacterium | reverse complement strand
CTCCCCCAGAGGGGGAGGAGACCGACAGGGTGCGTGCCGCGTTCATCGTGCTTGTGCTCTGCGCTACCTACATCATGCTCTTCAACCCCCGCACGGAGGGCAACACGTACGCGGTCTTCGGCCCCGTCGCGGGCACGGTGGCAGCCATCGCCCTGCGCGATCGGCGGTGGGCCCTGTCGGCCGCGTGCGTTCTCGCGTGCGTGGGCCTGATGTTCAGCCGCGAACTCACGCTGAATGCCACGAACTTCTGGGTGCGGCCCCTGGCGGCCATGGTCATCTGCGGCGGGGCCGTGCTGCTGGCCCGCGGCTGGGCGAAGGCGGCACGCCCGCACGCCGGGTAGACTGGCCGTATGGCCAAGACCCCTGACGCATCCGTTCGCCTCTACGACGGCGAGACCGACCACCTGGTTTCGGCGGAACTCTCGCCCGACCGCGTGAGTTTGCTGCCCGGCTCGGAGGGCGTGCCGCGTGCGGATGAGGTGGCCGCGTGCGAGCGGATCCGCATTTTGTGGGGGCAGGACATGCTCCGCGATGTGGTGGACGGGCGATACCGCGCCATCGTGGTGGGCGTGAACGATGCCGACAACAGCCACGGCATCATCGCCAAACTGGTGGAACTGATCCAGACCAGCCAGTGGACCTCGCGCAGCGTGACGAGTTACGCGAAGATGTTCCAGGACTCGGTGGCGATCCACGCGGCCCGAGACCGTGAACCGTTCGTGCTCAAGTACGACCTCGACAGTCTGCTCATTCTCGGGCTGCTGCGCCCCAAGGGGCGAGACCACTTCACGCTCGAGGACCTGAGCCGCGGGTTCGCGACGGTGGCCAAGATGCTCAAAGACCGGCGCGACCGGCTGCCGGTGGCGAGCGTGAGTTTTCTCAACGCGCGGGCCAACCGCCTGGCCGGACCGGACGGGCGCGAGCCGAGTTTCGAGAGCGTGCTGCGCACGATGTACGAAACCGGCTTCCGCGGCGACGTGTACACGGCCCCGTCGATGTGGAAGACCGGGCACGTGGGCGTGTTCCCCAGTTACCCGTTCCCCGCGGGCGTGGGGCGGATGCGGGAAGGGAGTTCGTGAGGGGGGGAAGACACCAGACACCAGACACCAGACACCAGACACCAGACGCCAGACTTCAGGCGTGAGGCGTGAGGCGAGTTGTCGAACCATGCCTTGGCACGCAACGGCTGCGCGAGGGCCTTCGCGGGGGGTGCCGGGCTTCGTGCCACCGAAGTCGGCTTTGCGACTTCGGTGCTCCTTGAGCCTTCGATGTTCCCTGATGCCCCGTGCGATGTTCGCGGATGCAGAGGGAACCTCTTGGGTTCCCTCTGCAACTCCCTCCCGCGGTGATGGTTGCCTTTGGAGCGGGGGTGCCGGGGTAGGGGGGGCGGCAGAGAAACGCAGGGTGCGGATCGGGTGTGCCACCACCAACCCCCCCGGCGGGTGATCGTGTCCACAGAGCCTGGGCATGCCCGCTGCCGCACGATCATCCGTCCAGGCACGGATGATCATGGCACCGGCACCCGGCCTCAGCAGCCGACGCCGAAGTAATCCGTGATGAAGTCGCCGAGGTTGTCGGGGAAGGGCGGGTTGCACTGGCCGCTCAGGTCGGGCGTGTAGGCCGTCTTGTAGCCCGCGTCGAAGGGCGGCTCGTTCTCCGGGCAGAACACCGCGTAGCCGCCGGGCCCGGGGATGTGCCCGGGCGTGTAGTAGTCGGTGATGAAGTCGCCCAGGTCGTCGGGGTTCACCACGCCCTCGCAGTTGTAATCCAGCGGGCAGATGGTGAGCGACGCGGCATCGCTGGCGACGCTGCCGCAGGCGTTGGAGACGACGCAGCGGAAGGCCAGGTCGCGCACGTCGTTGTTCACGCCGTCCAGGGCCATCGAGCACGTCGCCGTGTCGGCCCCGGCGATGTCGAGCGTGCCGAAGGGGAGCGCGTTCGGGCCGTCGGCGAGGTCGATCCACGCGCCCGGCACCATGGGGTTGGCCACCTGCCACTGGTAGGTGAACGGCTCGGTGCCGGACGCGGCCACGGTGAAGGACGCGGTGCCGGAGGGGCAGGTGGACGCCGGTTCGGGCTGGGTCGCGACCGACGGCGGCGCGGCGCTGTCGAAGGTGTATTGAGCGAAGAAGGCATGGGCGCTGCCGCCGGCGTTGGTGAAGCTCCCGCCCGCGATCACATCGCCGCCCGGCAGAACCGCGAGGGCGTTGACGGTGTTGTCCGTGCCCGAATCCAGTGCGGACCAGAAGCCCGTGGTCGGATTGCAGCGAGCGATGTTGTTGGCCCCCAAGCCCCCGGCGGTGGTGAAGAACCCGCCCGCGATCACGTCGCCGCCGGGCAGCACCGCGAGGGCGTTGACGGGGCCGTTCGTCCCCGCGCCCAGCGCTGACCAGACACCCGTGGTCGGGTTGTAGCGGGCGATGCGGTTGGCCCCCGCCCCCCCGGCGGTGGTGAAGTTCCCTCCCACGATCAAGTCGCCGCCCGGCATGACGGCGAGGGCGTTGACGATGCTGTTCGCCCCCGCTCCCATGGCGGACCAGACACCGGT
>CAZNEU010000144.1:0-9151 GCA_964571915.1 uncultured Phycisphaeraceae bacterium | reverse complement strand
GGCGGGCACGGGAGTCTGTTCGAGAAGGAGATGCAAGCGGTTCCAGAATCGGGCCCCTCGCAGGAAATCTCGGACGCTGGCGAGTCGCGCCGGCGGCCGCCCGATCGCGCACGAAAAACCCCAGCCAGGGGGCCGGGGTTGGAGGGTTCACGAATCGCCGCGATCAGTTGTTCATGACAATCTGCTCGAGGCTGGGCTGCGTGGCCTCGCCGCCCGCGCCAGCCCCGGCCTGGGCCTCGGCCTGCTTGGCCTCGCGGTTGCCCAGGAACTTGGCCTCCAGTTCAAGGCGGATCTTCTCCATGGCCTTGTTCTGAATCTGGCGGACGCGCTCCTTGGTGACACCGATGATCTGGCCCACCTGCTCGAGCGTCATGGGCTTGTCCTGCTCGCCGCTCTCGAGGCCAAAGCGGTGCTCGATCACGGTGCGCTCCACGTCCGTCAGTTCGGCGCGGTTGTTGAGCACGATGCGCTTCACTTCCTCCGCGGCATCCTTCTCGAACGTGCTCCGCTTGGTCTCCAGGAAGTTGGACCGCTCCAACTTGGGGTCGAAGTCGGTCGGGAAGCGCTGGCGGTACTTGCTCAACTTCATGCCCTGGCGGCTGAAGGCCTTGAGGATGGCGCGGCAGGCGTAGGTGCTGAACTTGTAGCCGCGCCCCGCGTCGAACTTGTCCACCGCGCGCAGCAGGGCCATGTTGCCCTCGCTCACGAGGTCGGCGAAATCAACCTCGCTCATGCGCGTGCGCTTGGCCATGGCCAGCACCAGCGCAAGGTTGGTGTTGGCGATCTGCTGGCGGATGAGATCACCCCGGCGGTGCCAGGAGAGAATCTCGTCGGCCTGCTGGGGCGTGGGCTTGCGCGCGGGCGTGGCCCAGACCTCCTGCTGGAGTTTCCAGATGCGGTAGCGGGCGTAGTTGAACTGGTGGAAGAGGACCTTCTCTTCGGCACCGGTGAGGATGACCTGCTGGGCCGTCTTGACCGTGCGCGTGCGACCGGAGAGGTCGTCCATCACCGGGTGGTACCAACTGGTGTCGGGCTTCTGGATGTCGGGCGCTTCGTCGTAGATCTTCAGCGTGGCCTGTTCCTCGTAGAACGCGGGGCTGTCGATGAAGTCCTGCTCGCTGGACATGAGACCGTTGAGAAGAGCCTCGTCGTCGGCGCTGAGTTTGCGGACGCGCTTGACCACGACGGGCGCGGGAGCGCCCATCTTGCCGCGCGCGGCCCCGCCCGAACGGGACACGCCGCGCTTGGCGGGGGAGGCAACAAGCGCGGGGGGCGCATCAGAAAAATCGACGCGGCTACGCCGTCGATGCTGCTCTAGGGGTCCCGGGTTGGTAGGCGCAAGGGCGGTCATGCTGTCCTTTCGATTCGCGGTTGCCCGCGTCGTCTTACCTTCAAGCCGTTTCACACTCGGCCTTTCGTCCATCCCGAACAGGCTGGCTGTCTCTGTTCGGCATCCGTCCGATCTGCCCACGTCGGACGCACTCGCGTCCTCACAACGGGGGCCTCCCACGCCGCAGCCCAACGACCCATTGGAATGAATGGGCCCCGAGCCTGCAACTCTGCACTGCCGGGCCCAGCCCGGCCGTACCTCGCTCAGCGGCCTCCCCTACTCATACGCAGGCCGTCCGTGAACGTTTCGTCGTTTGACGGATTCAATGGAAAAACGGCTCCCGGCACAGGCCGACTCCTGAAACTTGGCAGGAGAGCGGCCTTGTGCGAACAACTGGGCGAAAGGGGTCTGCACTGGTCATGAACGGCCAAGTTCCGTTCATGTTTATAACTGCTAACCAGTATACGGACGGACCAAGAATCCGCAAGGACTCTCCACAATCTACCCCCAGATTCATTGCGATGCCATCAAGATTTGGACGATTTGGACGATATTGATGGAACTGAGGACAAATCCTCGACGATCGGTACCTGTTTGGATTACCTTGTGTGCTGATGCCACGCCACCATCCTGCAAATGCGGCTACGCTCTCTTCCCGGACCGAAGGTTCTCGGTCCGGCTGGCCCTCGCCCATCGCCCGCATGCAACCCAGACCACCGCCCGGAGGTTCCCCGTGTCGCACACCCTTCCGACGCTTCCCTATCCCCTCAACGGCCTCGAACCCTCCATCGATGCCAGGACCATGGAGATTCACTCGCAGAAGCACCACGCGGCCTATGTGACCAACGCCAACAAGGCGCTGGAAGGGACGCGCTGGGCAGACCTTCCCGCCGCGCAAACACTCGCCAAACTCGCCGACCTTCCCGACGACAAGCGTGCCACCGTGCGCAACAACCTGGGCGGGCACGTCAACCACTCGCTGTTCTGGAAGGTGATGGCTCCCGCAGGCAAGGGCGGCGGCGGCGACCCGACGGGCCCCTTGGCGGAGGCCATCAACACGTCCTTCGGTTCGGTGCAGGCCTTCAAGGACCAGTTTGCGCAGGAGTGCCTCAAGCGCTTCGGATCGGGCTGGGGCTGGCTGTGCGCTATGCCGGGAGGGAAACTCAAGATCTGCTCCACGGCCAACCAGGACAGCCCGCTCATGGGCGAGGGCCTTGCCGCTTGTGCGGGAACGCCGATCCTGGGGCTGGATGTGTGGGAGCACGCGTACTACCTCAACTATCAGAACCGGCGCGTGGATTACATCGCCGCGTGGTGGAACGTGGTGAACTGGGGCGAAGTGGCCAAGAACTTCGCCGCGGCGAAGTGAAGCGGGACGCCAGACACCAGACACCAGACACCAGACACCAGACATCAGCGGTCGGATGCGAGCCGGCGCGGCCTCATCTCTCCGCTCGCTTTGGAACCTGCCGAGCGTGGGTTGAAGCGGCATCTGGGCGGAGCGATTCCATGAAGAAAGACCGGTTCGTTCTCACGGCAACCTTGGTGGCACCGTTTGTGATCGTGGGCGGCCTGTTCGCCTACGCCAAGACCGAGGCGGCGCACCGGCGCGAGGCCCGGCTTGCCAGCGCGGAGGCTGCGGGGGCCCGTGGCGGGCAGCCCAAGGAGGGGGCCAAGGCCGGCGACTCCCGCTTGGTCAAGCCCGAGTCGCTGGCGCAAGGCTTTGTGCTGGTGGTGAAGGACCTGGCCGGGCTGGCCAGCGCCGCCTCGCCGATTCACCTCGCCAGCAGCCACAACGGCTGGGACCCGGGTGATTCCAAGCAGGTGCTCACGGCCCGCAGCGACCTGCGCTGGCAGATTGAACTGCCCAAGCCCACCAAGGACGGCCCGCTGGAGTTCAAGTTCACGCGCGGCTCGTGGGACCGCTGCGAAACAGCCGCGGACCTGACGGATGTCTCCAACCGCCTGCTGCCGAAGATCGACGCATCAAGGATAAAGCCGGGCGAGAAGCCGGTGTTCGAGTTCGAGGTGGCCGGGTGGTCGGACCAGCGGCCCAACTCGGCGGCGCGCCCGGACCTGAACCCGTACTACGAGATCAAGGACGTGGCGGGAACCATCCGGCGGGTGCAGGTGGCGGGTGGCGGTGTCCCCACGCTGCGCGACGTGCTGGTGTGGCTGCCGCCGGGCTATGACGATGCCGCGAACGCGACACGCGTGTATCCGGTGCTATACCTGCAGGACGGGCAGAACCTGTTCATGAAGATGCCGTCGATCCCCGCGGAGTGGGGCGCGGACGAGACGGCCGCGCGGCTGATCGACAAGGGCGAAGTTGAGCCGTTCATCATGGTGGGCATCCCGCACGGGGGCGGCGCGCGCGTGAGCGAGTATCTGCCCATCAGCGTGCTGCCGGGCGTGGTGCCTACGGGCGATGCGTATGTGCGGTTTGTGTTGGACGAGGTGATGCCGCGGATCGAACGGAGTTTCCGGGTGAAGACCGGGGCGGAGCACACGTCCATCGGCGGTTCGTCGTTGGGGGCGATCATCGCGATGCACGCGGCGTGCCAGCACCCGGAGAAGTTCGGCGGCGTGCTGCTGGAGAGCCCGTCGCTGACGCTGGACGACGGGGCGGCACTAACGTTCTTTGAGAAGGAGAAGACCTGGCCGAAGCGGATATACCTCGGGTACGGGGGCAAGGAGTTCGGAACCGATGAGAAGGCCGCGGCGGGCAACGCCGCGTATGTGGCGGCGTGCCGCAAGTTTGAGGGCCTGGTGCGGGCCCGCGTGCAGGCGGCCACCGGCACAGGCCGCACGTTCCTGTTCCGCGACGAGGGTGATGCCGGGCACACTGAGGCGGCGTGGGCGGGCCGCTTCGCGGCTCCGGTGAACTTTCTGTTCGCGCCTCGCGAGCAGTGAGAACCGGGGCGCGGGATGATGAGCCTGCCGGCCGTCGGGTCGCCGCGCGTTGAGCGCGGAGTGCCGGTATCCTTACGCCCGGCCCATGCGCGGAGCGCGCTCAGGGCCGACCCCCGGAGCCTTCATGGGTGCATCGACCGTCGATTCGATCGTTCTCTTCGCCAGCACGCCGCTCACGCTGGTGTCGTGGTGGAAGCCGTTGATCCTGCTCATCACGCTGGGTGCGTGGGGGTGGATCGTGGCGACGATCTACGACAAGCACGCGGCCCGCTGGAACCTGTCGCGTCAGAAGTACAACACGATCCACCTCTGCTGCGGGCTCGCGGCGGTGCTGGTGCCGCTGGTGATCCCGCTCCAGGGCGAAGCGGCGTTCTGGATCGGATGGCTGGCGATGCTGGTGATTCTGGGCGTGGACCTGTTCTGGTACCCGCAGGTGGCCAACAAGGACGCGCGCGTGCCCGCGGCCCACCGCATCGAGTTCTCCAAACTCGGCAAGGTTCTGGCGGAGAAGAAGGCGAAAAAGAGCCAGAAGGGCTCGGTGGAGGTGCGGCTCACGCTGCGCCTGCCGGACAAGACGACGGTGCCGGCCCCGCAGGCGGAGAGCCCGGAGTTGCAGGTGCGGCTGGCGGCGGAGGACCTGTTCTTCAAGGCCATGGCCGCGCGGGCGTCGCAGGTGGAACTGGGCCTGGCGAGCAAGGACGGGAGTTACAAGGCCGAGATGCTGGTGGACGGCGTGAAAACGGCGGGCGACGCGCTGCCCGGGCCGGTGGCGATCAAGGTGATCGACCTGTGGAAGCAGGCGGCAAAACTGGATCAGAACGAGCGCCGCAAGCGGTGCCTGGGAGACACGACGGCCGAGATGGGCTCGAGCAAGTGGAAGGTGCGTGTAACCACCATCGGCGTGCCGGGCGGCATGAAGATGACGCTGGTGCTGGACCCGGACAAGGCCGTGAAGCGCAAGCCCGACGACCTGGGCCTCCTGCCCGAGCAGATGGCGGAGATGAAGATCATGACGGGGCAGACCGGCAAGAACGCCGACGAGACGCCCGTTCCCGACGCCGTGAAACTGGGCGTGGTGCTGCTGGCCGGCCCGGCCGACGCGGGCCGTTCCACCACGATGTACACCGTGCTGCAGATGCACGATGCCTACACCAACTCCATCCAGACGGTGGAGATGGAACAGCACATGGCGATGGAGGGCGTGAAGCACACGCTGTTCGACCCCAACGTGGAGGGGGCGGACTTCGCCACCAGCGTGCGGTCGATCCTGCGGCGCGACCCGGACATCGTGGCGATCGGCGAGTGCCCGGACGCGACCACGGCCAAGGAGGTGGCGAAGGTGGACGCGGAACGCAGCCGCGTGTACCTCAGCCTGAAGGCTTCCGGTGCTCTGGAAGCCGTGGACCTGTACATGCGGGCCGTGGGCGACAACGCGCAGTGCGCCAAGACCCTGCGGGGCGTGGTGGCGCAGCGCCTGGTGCGCAAACTCTGCACGAACTGCAAGGTGGGGTACGCGCCGGGGCCGGACATGCTCAAGAAAATGGGCGTGGCATCCGGTGAAAAGGTGCAGCAACTCTTCAAGAAGGGCGGGCAGGTGATCGACCCCCGGCAGAGCAAGGAGCCGATCATGTGCCCGCAGTGCGGCGGCACGGGTTATGCGGGTCAGGAGGGGTGCTTCGAGGTGTACCGCATCGACGAGGAGGAGAAGAAGTGCATCGCGGCCGGCGACATCAACGCCCTCAAGGCCGCGATGCGCAAGCGCGGCCCGCCCACCATCCAGCAGGCGGCCATCCGCAAGGCCCTCGCGGGCATCTCGTCTGTTGAGGAGGTGCAGCGGATCGCGGCACCATCCAGCCCCGCCACACCCGCGTCGGCACCACCGGCGGCCAGCGCGGGCAAGCCCGCCGCGCCGGCCGCGTGAGGCGGATCGCGGCAAACCTCACCCGCGTGCCCCGTTGGAAGAGCGCCCTGTTCGTGTCTGATTTCTGTGGAGTGCCGGTTCATGATCCTCAACGTCCTGGTCATCCTGACGATCGCCCTGGTGGGCTATATCTGGTCTGTGCGGGGTTTCTTCAGCGGCCTGCTGCACCTGATGAGCGTGATCGCCGCGGGCGCGATCGCGTTCGGCCTGTGGGAGACGGCGGCGTACGCGATTCTCAACAACACGACCTCGCAGTTCGCCATCGACGCGGCGTGGGCGGTGGGGCTGGCGGTGCCCTTCGCGGTGAGCGTGGCGGTGCTCTCCACGCTGTTCACGACGGTGGTGCGAGCCAACGTGATCGTGAGCGACGCCGTGAACTACGCGGGCGGGGGGGTGTGCGGGGCGGTTTCCGGGTTTATCGCGGCGGGCGTGCTGGCCATCTCACTCTCGCACCTGCGCGGGGGCAGCGAAACGTTCGGCGCGCAACCCATCACATACGAGCGTGCGTCGGGCGCGCTCGTGCGCACCAGCCCGCTGTGGGTGCCCGCCGACCGGATCGTGGCCGGCCTGTACGCGCGCCTGTCGGCCACCACCTTCCGCACCCGCACGCCCATGGCCGTGTACATGCCCAACCCCGCCGACCGCGGCTTTCTTACACGCCTGGGTCCGGCGGGCATGCTGCTCAAGAACAACATCCGGCCCGACGATGCGGTGGTGATCGGGCGTTACACCGTGGGCACGGACCAGGCACCGCTCCCGGCCCAGGCGCTGCTGGCCGACACCTTCGACCCCGGCGTGATCCAGAAGTCGGCGGACATTACCGGGGCCGCGCCGACGGGCAACTACAAGATCGAGGGCGTGGTGCTGGGCACCAAGGCCGGTCTGCGCGAGAAGGTGGGGCAGGTGGCCTTCGGGCGCGGGCACGTGCAACTCATCGTGCGCGATGCCGACGGCGCCGCCACCGCCGTGCAGCCCATCGCCGCCATCAGCCAGGCTCAGGGCGACCGCAAGATCAGCGGGCGCTGGCGCTACGACGCGAGCGACGTGTACATCAGCAGCGTGGGCGGCGCGGCCGACCCGCCCTTCGGCTTCGAGTTTCTGGTGCCGCCCGGCAGCACGCCGCTGGCGCTGGTGGTGCGCAACATCCGGCTGAGTCTGTACGACGAGGAGAAGGACCAGCCGATCCCCGCGTTCGCGGAGTACGCCAGCACCGCGCAGCGCGATGATGCCGTCCGTTCCGGCGGTTTGTTCGCCGGCACGGGCGGGGGAACGCTGGACCGCTCCAGCGCGCGGGCGTTTGCCGGCGGCAGCGAAGCCGGCGGGGCCAGCCCGGAGTTTCAGGTGAGCAACCGCCTGACCAAGCGGCTGGTGAAGGGGCAGGCACCGGGCCTTGAGTTGAGCGAGGCCAACCTGGTGCTCGACGGCGAAACCCGCCTCAGGCCCGGCGACCTGGCCCAGCAGGGCGTGGAACGCACGCTGCTGATCGAGCGGCTGGGTGTCGATGCCTCCACCGTGGTGGTGCAGATCGACGTGAGCCCGACGACACAGTTCAGCCTGCTCTCGCCCGAATCGCAGACCGGCGACGGAGCCCCGGCGCTCATCGACGAATCGGGGCAACGCTTCCAGGCCATCGGGTTCATCTACGAAGACGCGGCCGAGTATCGCCTGCGATACACCGTGGGCAGCCCGATCGCCACCGTCAACGACCTGCCCAGCATGTCGCGCAGCCGGACCGACCAGAAGTTGACGCTGCTGTTCCGGCCCAGTCTGGGCGTCAAACTGAAGAGTTACGCGGTCGGATCCAAGGTCATCCGCGACTTCCGCCCCAGCGTCGTGCTCGAAGCGGCCCAGAAATAGCCGCGACGGTCGCCGGGCGGAGACCGCATGAAAAAGACCCTCGTCCGGGTACACGGAAGAGGGCCTTGGGGCTGCGCTGAAACCGCCGATGCCGGGGCGGGCTACTTGCCCTTCTTGCCCTTGCCTTCACCCTTCTTTTCGTGCTTCTTCTCGTGCTTCTTCTCGCCCTTGTCCGCGCCCTTGGCGGCCTTGGGTGCATCGCCACCCGCGCTGGGAGCGGCGCCGGGCGCCGCGGCGGCCTTGCCCCAGCCCTTGGCGACTTCGAGGCTCGCGGCATCGAACTTGGCGATCATGTCGCCGCGCCGGGGGCGGTCTTCGCGGTCGGGCCGACCCTCGCGTGCGGGCCGGTCGCCCTCGGGCTTGTCGGAGCGGGCGCGGTCGCCGGGCTTGCGATCCGGGCGCTTGTCCGCCGGCTTCTCGCCCTTGTCGATCGGCTCCTGTGGGAGCAAGATCGGTCGATCAAAGGAGGATCGTGATGCCCGCCTATTTCGTCGTCGACGTGACCGTGACCGATCTGCCGGCCATGGAGGAATACCGCAAACAGGTGCCGGCCACGCTCGCCAGGTACGGCGGCCGCTTCCTGGTGCGGGGTGGGGCGCACCAGACGCTCGAAGGCGACTGGAAGCCGAATCGCGTGGTCATCCTCGAGTTCCCCACGATGGAGCAGGCCCGGCGCTGGTACGACTCCGAGGAGTACAAGGCCCCGAAGGCGCTCCGCATGACGGCCGGGCGGACCAACCTGGTCCTGGTCGAGGGCGTCGCCTAGGCTCCGGCCGGCCATGACGAAGCGGGAGCGTGTGCGGGCGGCGCTGCGCGGCGAGCCGGTCGATCGCGTACCGCTCAGCTTCTGGCTCCACAACTTCGCCACCGAGAACGCCGCCGACACCCTGGCGGCGGAGACGCTGCGGCTGGCGCGCGTCTTCGACTGGGACTACCTGAAACCCCAGTCGCGCGCCCAGTGCTTCGCCGAGATGTGGGGCCTCGCCTACCGGCCGTCGGCGGACCGGGCGGTGCCCTACACGGTCACCCGCGCGCCGCTCGAGAGCGCGGCGGACCTCCGGCGGCTCGCGCCCGCCGACCCGCGCCGGGGCGCGCTCGGCGAGCAGCTCGCCGCGCTGGCCATGATCCGC
>CAZNEU010000143.1:0-3485 GCA_964571915.1 uncultured Phycisphaeraceae bacterium | reverse complement strand
GACGAGCGCCCCGGCGTCAAGTTCAAGGATGCCGATCTGATAGGCATCCCCATGCGCATCACGATCGGCGACAAGGCCCTGGCCGACGGCTCCGTCGAGTTCAAGATGCGCACGGCCCAAGACAAGGGCTCGCTCGTCAAGGTGGGCGATCTGGTTGCGCACTGCGTGGAACGGGTGCGGGAGGCGATGGGGTGAACATGCCGCCGCCGCTCCGGCTACCCAATCTTGTGGCACAGCCTTTCCAGGCTGCGGCCTACCGGGCCTCCTTCAGATGACGATCCTTCATGTCCACTCCGGAGCCCTGCTGGAAACCGCCCGTGAACTCTTCGCCGAGTACGGGCGAAGCATTGCCGATGTGGCCGCGTGCTCGCTCCAGCACCAGCACTTTGACGCGGAACTCGACTCGCTCCCCGGCCTTTACACCCCGCCGCGCGGGTGCATTTTCGTGGCTCAGGCCGCTGCCCCCGCACCACCAGTGCCCAGTGTCGAAGAGTCGCCGTGGCGACCCCAGTCCCCAGTGCCTTCGCCTGCCGGGTGCATCGCCCTCCGGCCACTGCCCGCCCTCGGTCCGGATATCTGCGAACTCAAGCGCATGTACGTCCGCCCGGCCTTCCGCGGCACAGGGCTTGGCCGCCGGCTCGGGGCCGAACTCATCGCGTTCGCCCGGTCAGCCGGCTACCGCACGATGAAACTCGACACCAGCACCACCATGCACGCCGCGATCGGGTTGTACACGTCGCTCGGATTCGTTCCCTGCGAGCGCTACAACGACGACCCGATGACGGACACGCTGTGGTTTGAACTGCGGCTGTGAGCCGCGCCGCCGGCCGGGCATTCCGCTATGCTGGGCCTGAGGGCGCTGTGCCGAGCAAATGCCGCCGTGTACGCAAAGTCCGATAATGGCTGTTATGTAAAACTGCCACGGTTGGACCCATATCGGGCTGCTGGCTTGGAGAACCCACAGCCCTCGGTTCAATGCCGACCACCAAGGCCTCCGCCATCCTTCTCAACGCCGATGCCCTTGATGTCCAACACGTGGTGGCCGTCGCCCGCCGCGGCTCTGCCGTGCGTGTTGGCCCCAAGGCCATCGCGGCAATGCACCGGTCGCGCCGGGTCGTCGAGGCCTCACTCACCGACGGCCAGCCGCACTACGGCATCAACACCGGCTTCGGCGCGCTCGCCAAGCAGCGCATCAGCCCGGCCGACCTGCGCACACTGCAGCGCAACCTGATCCGATCGCATTCAGCGGGTGTGGGCGAGCCGCTGAGGCCGGAACTGGTGCGTGCGATGATGCTGATTCTCGCCGCGTCGCTCTGCCGCGGCCTCTCCGGCGTGCGGCCCATCGTCGTCCAAACCATCATCGACTGCCTCAACGCCGGCATCACGCCGGTGGTGCCGTCGATCGGCTCCGTCGGCGCGTCGGGCGATCTGGCCCCGCTGGCCCACATCGCCCTGGCGCTTATCGGTGAAGGGGCGGTGTTCGGACCGTTGACAACAGAGTCGAAACGAGCCCGAAGCGCCAGCGAGGGGGTTGCACGGGACACCCACCCCTCCGCGCGCCCCCGCATCCCCTCCATCGCCGCGTTACGTAAAGCAGGCATCAAGCCCCTCGTCCTCGAAGCCAAGGAGGGCTTGGCCCTCATCAACGGCACCCACCTCATGTGCGCGGAGGGGGCGCTGCTTCAGCATGATTGCGGCCGGCTGCTGGCTGTGGCGACTACATCTCTGGCGATGTCCATTGATGGTTGCCGGGCGTCGCACGCTTTTCTCGATCATCGTTTGTACGCGGCGCGGCCGCATGTGGGCCCGTTTGGCGCGTCGGGTCGGCTGCGAGAACTGCTGGCGGGCAGTCAGATCGTGGCGAGCCACATCGAGAATGACCCGCGAGTGCAGGACCCCTATTCACTGCGTGCCGGGCCGACGGTGCTGGGGAGTGCTGCGGACTGCGTTTTGGGACTGGTGCGTGCGATGGATGCAGAACTCGGCGCCGTCACCGACAACCCCTTGGTTTTCGGGCGGGGTTCGCGACGTGCCCCCTCAATCGTCTCCGGTGCCAACTTTCACGGCGTGCCCCTGGCCATCCCCCTCGACACACTCGCCATCGCCCTCTGCCATCTCGCCGGCATCAGCGAGCGACGCACCTACCTCATGACCGGGGGGGGCGCGATCGAGCCAGAGAGCCACCTCAAGCCCTTCCTTGCCCCCCGCCCCGGCCTGCAGAGCGGCCTGATGATCGCCCAATACACCGCCGCGGCGTGCGTGAACGAGATGATCGGCCTCGCCACGCCCGCTTCCGTCGCCAACCTCTCCACCTGCGCGGGCATGGAAGACTACAACTCCTTCGGCCCGCGCTCCGCCGCGAAAGCCCGCCGCTCGCTCGAACTTGCCGAGCACGTGGTCGCCATCGAACTCCTCTGTGCCGCGCAGGCCCTCGAACATCACCGCCCGCTCAGGTCTGGCAAGGGTGTTGAGCGGGCACATGCGAAGATCAGGGAAGTTGTCCCCCGACTGGAAGACGACCGGCCGCTCACCCCCGACATCGAGGCCATTGTGGGCCTGATCCGGGCCGGTGCGTTCCGGTAGCACGCCGCGATTTCGCACCGTTCATCCACTTTTTACACGCCCGTGGCCGCGTTTGCGCGCAAAGTCGGGCACCTTGCCCCGCTTGCACTTGTGCTTTCCCCAGATTTGGCGTACACCATTGGTAGTTTCCCGCGTTGGGCGCAGCCGCGTGCGCCCACCCTCTGCCCCGCCTCGTCCGCGTGAAGGAGATTGCCGATGAGTTCCCCCGGCATGACCACACTTCCCACCAAGCGAGCCAACCGCGGCGAGCATATCGAGCCGTCCACACCCGCCACCCCCCCCACCGCCGCCACCCCGCGCTCAGGCGGCAGCACCACCGCAGTCCACCCCGGCCTCGTGCCCGATCCATCGCGGGTGGTTCGCGCTGCCCGCGGCAGCACGCGCACCTGCAAAACCTGGCAGGCCGAGGCCGCGCTGCGGATGCTCATGAACAACCTCGACCCGGAGGTGGCCGAGAACCCCGCCGCGCTGGTGGTGTACGGCGGTCGCGGGCAGGCGGCCCGCTCCTGGCCCGCGTTCGACGCGATCTGCCGCGAACTGCGTGCCTTGGAGGCCGACGAAACGCTCCTCGTGCAATCCGGCAAGCCCGTGGGCGTGCTGCGCACGCACGCCGACGCACCCCGCGTGCTCATCGCCAACTCCAACCTCGTGCCCCACTGGGCCACCCAGAAGCACTTTGACGAACTCGCCGCCAAGGGTCTCATCATGTACGGCCAGATGACGGCCGGCTCGTGGATCTACATCGGCACACAGGGCATCGTGCAGGGCACCTACGAGACCTTCGGCGAATGTGCGCGGCAGCACTTCGGCGGCGCGGGAGGGACGCTGGCCGGTCGCCTCTGCGTTACCGCCGGCTGCGGCGGCATGGGCGGGGCCCAGCCACTGGCCGTTACCATGAACGG
>CAZNEU010000142.1:0-1635 GCA_964571915.1 uncultured Phycisphaeraceae bacterium | reverse complement strand
CGTACCCACCGGGACCCGGAAGGTGCGGCACGGTGTGATAGTCCGTGATGAAGTCGCCCAGGTCGTCGGGGTTCACGACCCCATCCACGTTGTAATCCAGCGGGCACGGCGGCGGCGGCACCCACGCCAGCGTCCAGAACTGGCCGAAGTACTCATCGTCGCACGTGCCGTTCACCTCGCGCACCTCGGCCCGGTCGAACGGGACGTCGCTCGTCACCCCCACAAACGCGGCCGTGTCGTCCGGTCGGCTGAAGTCAAACGTGCCCACCACCCCGCCCATGCGCGTGAGCGTGATACGGAAGATGGAGTTCGCGCAGGGGCAGGCCACGGAACAGGGTGGATATTGCACCGTGGCCACCGTCGGCTCCGCGAAGTCGAAGCCGAACGCCGCCATCGGTGTGTCGAACGCAACGGTGAGGTTCTCCGGTCCGTCGATGGCGATGTCGTTCCCCGCCACCAGCGTCGTCCAATCCGGGCCCACGAGGAAGTGCCCGCCGCTGCCGATCCACAGCCCGCTGCTGGGCGAAGAAACGCTCAACGTAACGCGGCCCGAGTGATAGACGGCCGCGGCATCTCCGGCCAAGCGCCCGAGGTTCGGCCACGCTGGCTCGGGCTCGGCACCCGTCGCGGCGAGGAACGCCGCCCGATCAGCGTACTGGGTCGTCTGGGCCTGGCACGCGAATGAACACCCACAACCGCAGAGCGAGGCGAAGGTTGTTACGACCCATCGCCTCCGAATGCCCAGACGGGGCTGCAGGGGGCCGGTCAACACGGCCTGGTGGCCCGCAAACGGACTCTGGGTGGGCTTCATGGGATTTCGTCCTCAAGCGCAACCGTGACTTATCCAGCGCGGCTCGCCGCAACATGCGGGCGCGGCAGCACTCCATCCGGATGCCCATTGCCCCGTGACGCAGGCACACCGACAAGCGTGCGGCAGGGCTGGGGCCGCACCCGCAGTGAGTATGCACCCGATTCGGGGAGAGGCAAGCCCGCGAACACAGCATTTGCGGTCATGGGGTCAAGGCATGGCGCCCGCTACGCTCCCCCATGCCGCACGCCGAATGGTTCACCAAGCCCGATGCCCCCGAGGCGGGCGATGGGCTGCGCTTCGGCTGCACCATGTGCGGGCGCTGCTGCAGCGGCCCGCCGGGGTTTGTGGTGGTGAACGAGGCCGAGGCCGCCGCGCTGGCCACGCGGCTGGGCATCAGCGCGGCCAAGTTCAAGCACGAATACACCAACATGATGAGCGAAGGCCGCTCGCTCAACGAGAAAAAAACCGAGCACGGCCTTGATTGCGTCTTCCTTGATCGCACCACCATCCCCGGCAAGGCCGTCTGTGGCGTGTACGAAGACCGGCCCACGCAGTGCCGCACCTGGCCCTTCTGGCCCAGCCTTGTGAAGAGCCGGCGCGACTGGGACGCGGCTGGCAAGAGTTGCCCCGGCATCAACAAGGGGACGCTGGTGCCGGTTGAACAGGTGCGTATCTTGCGCGATGCCTTCAACATATGAGCGGGAGCCGCGCCACTTGATGCCTCGTGCCGCGTTGCCTTATGCCTTCTTCTCCATCACCCCTCACGCCCAGCCTTCCCAGCGATGCGCTTGCCCGCGCGTGGCTCGCCGCCGTGCGCGACCCCG
>CAZNEU010000141.1:0-2800 GCA_964571915.1 uncultured Phycisphaeraceae bacterium | reverse complement strand
GCCCGGTGCCGCCGTCTCGTTGTGTTTCGCCCGCCTGCCACTGGCTGCTGCCGGGGTTGAAGCCGCCCTGGCACTCGCCCATACCGGGGTTGTTGCACTGGCCCATGCTCTGGCTCATGGCCTGCAGTTGGCTCTTGGCCTCGCCCAGCGCGGCCTCCACGTTGGACATCTCGGCCGCCATCATCTCGCCCTTGCTCATCTGCTCCATCATCTCGCCCATGCCCTGCTGGCCCTTCTCGTTCATGCCCTGCTGGCTCTGGCCCTGGGCCATCTTGCTCATGGCTGCGGCCATGGCGCCCATGCTGTCGCCGGCGCTCTTGCTGGCCGCGGCCATCTTCAGCAGGCCCTGCTTCTGCTCCATGTTCAGTTGCGGCAACTTCTCCAGCGCCTTGGCGAGGGCCTCGGGGTTCCTGGCAAGGGCCTTGTCCAGACCCATCTCGGCGAGTTTCTGCTCTATCTGCTTGCTGCTCTGGGCGAGTTTCTCGAGTTGGCCCGCCACGCTCTGCATCTGCCTGGCCAGGGCCTCGCGCTCTGCGGGCTTCATCTCGGCGCCCGCAGAGCCCGCCAGTTGCTCGGCCATTTTCTCCAAGGCCTTCTTGGCATCGGTGAAGTTGCCCTTGGCCAGGCTGCCGGCCACATCGGCCATGGGGCCGGTCTCGGGCGTGCGCAGTTGCCTGAGGGCCTGCTGAAGGGCCTGGGCCTTCATCACGTTGTCGGTGTTTTTGAGGGCCTCGAGTTTGTCTTTCATGCTGGTGAGTTGCTTCACCGCGGCACGCTTGATCTCGTCGGGCGTGGAGGGCTTCTGCTCGGGCATGGCTCCGGCATCCGGGGGCGGCTGGTCGCCCTCGCCGAGTTTGGCCGCCTGGTCGCCCAGTTTCTTCTTCACCTCTTCGATCGCGCTGGTGGCCTGCGCCTTGGCCACATCCACCTTCTGCTCTTCAACCTTCTTTTCATCCGCCTTGGCCTGATTGCCGAGCACATCGAAACTCGGCAGGACGAGCCACACCACCAGCACCGTGAGTGCCGCGGTGAGCGGGTAGTGCCAGTGGCGCGGCAGGGCCACGGGCACAGCGCGGCCGACGTTGAGGCCGCGGGCCTTCTGCGCGGCGGACTCGACCACCAGATCGCTCCATGCCGTGTGGTGGCCCTGGACGGCGAGGGCGGTGGAGACGGATTCGTTGAGGTTTGCACCTTCATCCACGCGGCGTGCCGCGGCTTCGGCGGAGGGGCGACGGATGATGGACCACCCCAGCGCGGCGACGAACGCGGCGATGGCCAGAGTGATCGCCACGCGCGGCCAATCCACGGAGAGTGCGAAGACCTGCTGGGCGATGCGGACGAGGAGAGCCGCGAGCAGGCCGCCGCTGATGCACCATGTGAGATCGGAGAGGAAGCGGGAGACGAGCATCCGCCACCAGGCCCCGCGAATGACTGTGCGAATGGTGTTCATGGTGAGCGTCCTGTGAACCGTCCAGATGTTTACCGCCACAGACTCTATTCGGACGCCGGGGGGGGCGGGTTCGTTCCACCCTCTCGAATCCTAACAAATGCCGCGTGCGTGCGGGTTGGGCGGGGTGGTGGCCCCCCTTATCCTCCCCTCTCACATGACCTCCAGCACACTTCCCGCGGCTGCCGCCGAGCCCAAACTCGCCCCACCACCACACTCCGCCCTCATTGGCGAGGGCCATTCGCTGGCCGCGCGTGCTCGCGCGGCGGTGGCTGCCGCGACGGCGGCCCTGCTCGCCAAGCAACGCACGCAGCCCAGAGGCGGGCGGGCCGGCCGGGGCAACCACTGGTGCGCTGAACTCGAGGGCGACAGCATTCTGTCGTCTGAGTATCTGCTCATGAAGTTCATTCTCGGGCACGAGGGGGAGCCGGGCAGCCCAGAGTGGAACAGGCACGCACGTATCGCCAACCAACTGCGCCTTTCGCAGCGCGAAGACGGCACGTGGGGCCAGTACCCCGGCTCACCTGCGGACCTCTCCGCCTGCGTCAAGGCGTACTTCACCTTGAAACTATTCGGCGACTCGCCCGTGGCCCCGCACATGGCCAAGGCTCGCGAGGCGATTCTCTCGCGCGGCGGGGCGGAGAAGATCAACACGTTCAGCATGTTCTATCTGGCGTGCCTGGGGCAGGTGAGTTGGGAGGCGTGCCCGGCGATACCGCCGCAGATCGTGCTGCTGCCGCGCTGGTTCCCGTTTCACCTGGACAAGGTGGCCGCGTGGACACGGACGATGATCCTGCCGCTGGCGTTGTGCTCGGCGCTTCAGCCGGTGCGGGCGCTGCCGCGGGAGATGGGGATTGATGAGTTGTTCATTGACCCCGCGCTGCGGCAGCGGCTGGGCAAGCCGTGGGACGCTGGCAACCCGTTCACATGGAACAACTTCTTCCTCGCTAGCGACAAGTTCATCAAGTGGTGCCGGCGCTCGGGCCTGATGCCCCTGCGCGATGTGGCGGTGCAGCGGGCGGAGGAGTGGATCAAGCGGCGGATGGACCCGGCCACCACCGAGGGGCTGGGGGCGATCTTCCCGCCGATGGTGTATGTGCAGGTGGCGTTCCAGGCCCTGGGCTACACGCGCGATCACCCGATCATCCGTCAGGCCGAGGCTGATCTTGATGCGTTCATGATCGACGAGCCGCACACCGACGGGCGGCTGGACCACATCCGTCTGCAACCGTGCTTCTCGCCCGTGTGGGACACGGCCATCGCCCTCGATGCGCTCACCGAAGCGGGCATGACCGGCGCGAAGGACGACCGCGTGGCCGCGGCGTGCGACTGGCTGATCGACCGCGAGGTGAG
>CAZNEU010000140.1:0-3359 GCA_964571915.1 uncultured Phycisphaeraceae bacterium | reverse complement strand
GCCGATCAGCAGCATGGCGATGCTGCCGACACCGATCGAGAGGGTGATGCCCAGGTCGGGCATCCACGCGGCGCTGTGTTCGTATTGCATGACCCCGCCGGCGGACCAGTTGAACTCGGCCGCGATGATGCCGAAGACGCCCACGGGGGCGAGGGTGCCCAGCAGCGCGAGGGCGAACGTGAACCGCTTGGGCAGCACGGAGATGCCCAGGGCGGCGATGAGCGGGATGAGCACGAGAAGCCAGAGCATGGTGGGAAACCGCAAAGACCGGACACAAGAAACAACCGAACCGACCCGAACACCCGACCGGGACTCAGGCCCGAACGTTACTGCATCGCGAGCAGGGCCGCGACCACGATCACGGCGATACCCCCCGCCATGCTCAGCGCGTAGCCGTTGAGTACGCCGCTCTGGCTGGGGCGGATGAGCCACCCGAAGCCGCGCGGCGTGTAGCCCAGCGCGTTGACCAGCCCGTCCACAATCAGTTTGTCCACCAGATGAAACACGTGCGCCAGTACCAGCAGCGGCACGCGGATCACCGCGTTGTACAACTCATCTACAAACCACTTGCCCTGGGCCCACCGGGCCACCGGACCCAGCACGCGGAGCAACTTGTCGGCGTTGCTCGTGGCGGCCTGCGTGCGGCCCGCGTAGTGAAGAATGAACGCGATGAAGATGCCGACGAAGCCCACGATGCCCGAGGCGTAATACATCGCCTTGTGCGGGTCGAAGCCCAGGATGGTGCCGTGCGCCCCGGCTCCGCCCGCCGCGTGTGCGCCAGCGTGAGCCGCGACAAGGCCGGCGGTCGAAGTCGCCATCAGGCCCGGAACCCACTTGAAGAAGTAGGGCGCGGCGGCCAGGATGGAGCCGATCGCCAACAGCGCAAGAACAAGGTTGATGGCCCAACCGGGCGGGTGGGGATGGAAGGCCGAGACGCCAGACGCCCGACGCGAGGCGTCAGGAGAGGCGGCGTGGCCATGGTCTGCGTGGGCATGGCTCGCCGAGCCATGCGCATCATGGCCATGCTCAGCGTGCGAGCGAACTTCATCGCCCGGCTCGAAGGACGCGGGTCCCACGAACACGCGGAAGAAGACCCGGAAGGTGTAGTATGCCGTGAGGCCGGCCGTGAGCAAGAGCAGCCAGCCGATCCAGGCCACCTCCGGGCGGTTGGAGGCGGTGAAGGCCTCGGCCAGGATCATGTCCTTGCTGAAGAAGCCCGCTGTGAACGGGAAACCTGCCAGGTTCAGGCACCCCACCAGCATGCCGAGAGTAACGATCTTCCAGCCGGGCTGGCTCCACATGCCGCTGAGTTTTCGCAGGTCGAGTTGGCCCCCGAAGCCGTGCATCACGGCGCCGCACGAGAGGAAGAGCAGGGCCTTGAAGAAGGCGTGCGTGAAGACGTGGTAGGGGCCGGCCGCGATCCCCTCGACGTTCGCCGCGGAAGTGCCCAGCACGCCCAGCCCCGCGAACATGTAGCCCAGTTGGCTCACGGTGCTGTACGCCATGATGCGTTTGATATCGAACTGGGCCATGCCGATGGTCGCGGCCAGCAGGGCCGTGATGGTGCCCACCCACGCCACGAGCGGCAGGGCCATCTCGCTCACGGCGAAGAAGGGGAGCATGCGGGCGACGAGGTAGACGCCCGCGGTCACCATGGTGGCCGCGTGGATGAGGGCGGAGACCGGCGTGGGGCCTTCCATCGCGTCGGGCAGCCACACATACAGCGGGAACTGGGCCGACTTGCCGAAGGCCCCCACCATGAGCAGCAGCGCGATCCACTGCACGCTTTCAGGAATCTCGTGCCAGTTGCCCGCCTGGGCGTGGGCGATGAAGGGCTTGACCGCGGCGAACAACTCCGCGTATTGCACCGTGCCGAACTGCACAAAGGCCAGCATGATGCCCAGGGCCAGCCCGAGGTCGCCGATGCGGTTGACGATGAAGGCCTTCTTCGCCGCGGCCACGGCCGACGGCTTCTTGTAGAAGTACCCGATGAGCAGGTAGGAGCACAGGCCCACGCCCTCCCACCCCAGGTAGAGCAGGATCAGGTTGTCGCCCATCACCAGGCAGGCCATGCTGAACACGAACAGGTTGAACGCCGCGAAGAAGCGGCAGTAGCCGGCGCCCGCATCGTGGCTCATGTACTCGCTGGCGTAGAGCGCGATGAGCGTGGCCAGGCCGGTCACGAAGAGCATCCACAGCAGCGTGAGCGAATCCACGTAGAACGCGAAGTTGGCGATGAACACTTGGCCGGGGCGCGTGCCCCAGTCGAAGCGGATCCACTCGAAGGCGTGGGCGATGTGCGGAACCGTGGAGCCTTGCAGATAGGTGATGAGGACGGCCGCGAACGAACCGGCCAGGCAGGCCACGCTGAGCCACGCCGGGAGTTTGCTCTTGACCTTGAACGCGGCGCAGAGGCCGCACAGCACCGTGCCCAGGAGGGTGAGCAGGGGCACCAGCAGCGTGAGCGAGGCCCCCTGCGCAACCGCCGCGCCGGCACCGGGGCCGTCGCTGGCGAGTGTCAAGATGGAGCCGAGTGTCGTCATGCCTTGCCGTGGAACCAAAGGCCCCGTGATCCGCAGTCTGAAGTCTCGTGTCTGGCGTCCCGCGCCTACCCCCGCATCTCCGCCCAAGTCGAAGCGTCCAGGGTCTCTTTCCTGCGGAAGAGCAGCACCACCAGCGCGAGGGCCATGGCCGCCTCGGCCGCGGCCACGGTGAGCACAAAGATCACGAAGGTTTCGCCGGTGTGGTTCAGGTGGAAGCGGCTGAACGCGATGAGCGCGATGCCCGCCGCCTGGAACATCAGTTCCGTACACAGGAACATGATGATGAGGTTGCGACGCGTGAGAAAACCGATCAGCCCCAGCGTGAACATGGCCGCGGAGGTGAAGAGGTAGTGGGCCAGCACCAAGCCGCCCAGGGGTGCCGGCAGGCCCGAAGGCACCGGCACGCCCGATGCGCTGGCCAGCGTCGTGAGTTCGCCGAGCAAGGCGGTCACGAGGTTCCCCCGTGGCCCGGGCCGGGTATCAGCCCGACGCGCGACGCCGCCGCGGCCTTGGTGGCTTCGTCGATCTCCACCTTCTTGCGGGCCAGCACCACGGCCCCCAGCATGGCCATGAGCAGGATCACCCCCGCGATCTCGATGGCCCCGGGATGGCCGCCGAGCAGGCTGAAGGCCACGCCCTCAACATTCTCGATCTTCAGCGCGGCGGGCCAGTTTTTCTGTGCGATGGTGCGCACCGCCGCGCCCCGGCCGGATTGGTCGGCGACTTGCAGCGCTCCCTCTCCGTCGGCCCGCGCGTCGATCTGCCAGGACTTGCTGGCCGCATCAAAGACCAGCCCTTCGTCCGATCGAAGCAAGG
>CAZNEU010000139.1:0-2051 GCA_964571915.1 uncultured Phycisphaeraceae bacterium | reverse complement strand
GGCCACGCTCCCCGTCCGGCCAGATCAGGCGATAGGTCTCCACCACCCTGTCGCCGGCGCGCCCTGTGCCGCGCTGGTGCATCAGTGCCCGCAGGGGCAGCGCGGTGCCCAGCGGGTGAACCTCGTCGCCCGCCAGGTCGTACACCGCCGAGCGCTTGGGCCACGCCGCCGGAGACCAGGGCAGCAGCACACGCCGCGCTCCGATACCCGCAAGTTCAGGCGCGGCGATTCCCAGCGCCGTGATGCCCAGAGCGCACCCAGATGCCGCCGCGCCGGCCAGCGCCACCGGCTTCCAGCGCAGCACACGCGCGAGGCGCACCGTGGGAACCAGCGCGGCGGCCAGTTCCACCACGCGCTCACCCAGGGCCCGGGCAACGGGCAGCGCATGGGTGTTGGGGTGGCGGGCGAAGTCCACGCCGCTGGCGAGCAGGCCCACGGCCTGTGGGCCGGGTTCGTTGAGTGCTTCCAACCGCAGCGCCAGTTCTTCCAGCGGGGGCCGGAACCGCCACGCCAGCAGCACGCGCCGCCAGATGGAGATGCCCAGAAGGGCCAGGCCCAGGGTCAGCAATCCGCCCCGTGCGAGCGAAGGAAGGCGCAGGGCGTAGTCCAACACGCCCAGCCCCACACTCACAGCGACGGCGACCGCGATCAGCCACAGGCCGCGTTGCAGCACCAGGCTGAGCCGCATCACCGACCGCAGGCGGCGGAGCGAGGCGAGCGCGGGCTGAAGTGAGGACGCTGGCACGAGTGGAAACGCACACCGGGTGGACGGGTTCAGTATCGGAGATTGCCCCTCACCGCGTCTGCGGTCCGAGGCTCACGGCACGAACCGGCAACTTCGAGCAGCAAACAGACCACGAACACGCAGGACGAACACTCGCCCCGCCCACATGAAGATACGGCCCCGCGGCAGGGCGGGTGCGTTGCTTCACACCAACCGGATGAGACGGCGGCCGATCCACTCAAACACAAACAGACCCAGCACGAGAACCAGGGCCAACGGGCTGTCCCACAAACTCTGTTCGTCCGGCGTCAGGGCCAGGCGCACTTCGCGCCGGGGGAGCAAACCGGGCAGGCGATCCAGGTCCGCCGGATTCACCACCGAGCCGCCGGTCTGCTGGGCGAGCGAGGCCAGCAGCGCGTGATCGGTCTCGGGTCGCCGCAGTTCATCGTCGCTCTGCCACGCTTCGAGGTCCGCCGAGATCGCCTGCGCCCCGAGCAACGCATCGGTGATTTCGACCCTGTAGACGCCGGGCATGGGCGGGATGAACGTGCCCACGAACGCGGCCCGCTCGCCCGGGCGCGCCACGGCGCGATCCGTTGACGCGCGCAGCGTGAGGTCGGTCGTGTCGTTGGAGGTGGCCTCCTCGCCCGCACCGGGGCGGCGTGTGGCCCGCAGTTGCAGGGTTGAGCCCGCCGCTTCGGCCAGCGATTGATCCAGCAGTTCCACGCGCACCCGCACCGGCCCGCCCACCTCGGCGCGTTGCGGGGCGAGCGTGAGCACCGCGGCCTTGCCCGAGCGCGCAACGGAGTCTCGACCGAGCAGGCGGACGAGTTGCAGCCAGAAGCGTTCGGGCCAGTCTTCGCCGCGCCCGTAGCGCCAGCGCCAGATCTCGTCGGTGGCCACGTACACGACCCGCCCGGCCCCGTAACGCATCGTGAGAACCAGGGCGGAGGCATCGGCGTTGGTGCCGCCGGGCGTGTCGGGGTGGCCGGTGGCCAGCACTTCCGCGGCGGGCTTGAGTTGGTCGGGTGCGATTTGCTGCGCGCCGCGCAGGCGCGACCAGCCCGACCCGCTCGCCCCCACGCCCGCGGGCCACCACGACCCATCCTGCGGTGTTCGCAGCAGGCGCAGCACGCCCAGCCGATCGGCCAGCGGTGTCGGGCGCATCACCACGTCGCGGTCCCACGTGCCCACCGCTTCGCCCCCCCCGCCCGTGTCGGACGACGAGATCGCCATCGGCAGCAGGTCCGCCAGCGGCGTAGACCGCCACGCTGCGGGCGTGGCGCTGTCGCGGCGGCTACTGAGCATTCCCGCACCGCCCGAGGAT
>CAZNEU010000138.1:0-5027 GCA_964571915.1 uncultured Phycisphaeraceae bacterium | reverse complement strand
TGCAGAATGTTCAGGGCAAAGATGCGCTGATCCAGCAGTTGCAACTGGCGCAGGCACCCGCCAACACCCCCAACTGGAATCCGCCCGGGGGCGGTGGCCGGGCCACCGGTGGCGGAGGGGGCGGCGGCACCGTGATCGAGGTCGCCGGTGATGTGCTCTTTGCCTCCGGGCAGACGGCGATCAAGGCCGACGGCAAGAAGGAACTCGACAAGATCGCCGGCCAGATCAAGAGCCGCTGGTCGGGCCACAACGTGCGTGTCGAGGGCTACGCCGACAAGAACCCCATCAAGAAGTCCAAGTTCGCGTCCAACGAGGCCCTCAGTCAGGCCCGCGCCGACGAGGTGATGAAGTACCTCGTTTCCAAGGGCGTTTCCTCAAGCCGCGTTGATGCGGTCGGCATGGGTTCCGTGAAACTGCGGGCCACCGATGCCGCCAGCCGCCGCGTTGAGATCGTCATCGTCGGGGGCTGAACGCCGGGGCACGGACGTACAACCAACAGGTCTTCCCTCCAACGGCCCCGCACGGGGCCGTTTTCATTACCCGCGCGCGCACACGCCCGTCGGAGCATCTTCTGTAGGACGCACTACACTTTGCCGCAATGAAGCACACCGCCGCGGCGCCCGAAGCCTCTGGCCCAACGCCCGTCAATGCCGCGGCACAGGCGAGCATTCACGAACGCACCCGCCTCGCTCACCGGGCCGAGACCGCGCAGGATTACTGCGAGAACATCGCCGACCTGATCGACGCGCTGGGCGAGGCCCGCGTGGTGGATCTGGCCCGCAGGCTGGGCGTAACGCACGTAACCGTGACCAAGACCATCGACCGCCTCCAGCGCGACGGCCTGGTGCGCCGGCAGAAGTACCGCTCGATCTTCCTCACCGACACGGGCCGTGCGCTCGCCGCAGAAGCCCGCGAGCGGCACGGCGTGGTGCTGGCGTTCCTGCGAGCGATCGGGGTGGGCGACACCACGGCGCAGGCCGATGCCGAGGGGATCGAGCACCACGTCAGCCCCGAGACGCTGCGGGCCATGCGGGCGTTCGTTGATCGCGCTGCGGTTCGGGCAAAGTAACTCCAGACCCTCGCCGGGATCGCCGATCCCGACTATCCTCACCACCTAGATTCGTCCCCCCAACCGCGTGCCGCGGCGTTGGAGGGTGGGCCAGCCTCTCTCGCGGCATCTACGACGTGTTCTTTGACCCGGGCGCGTGCCGGAGTGGCCAAACGGGGCAGACTGTAAATCTGTTAGCGTAACGCTTACGGGGGTTCGAATCCCTCCGCGCCCACTTCAACGACCCCGCCGACGCTCTCGGCGGGGTCGTTCTCATGGCGAGCCCGGTTTCGCACGCAGCGCGGCCACCTCCGCCTCCAGGGCCTTCACGCGCCGGGCCAATCGTTCGCGGTCCAGGGCCAGGTCGTTGCCGATCTGCTGCATCTCCCGGCGCGAGCGGGTCTCTTCGGTCGCGTCCAGAAGCAGCACCCAGGTCTGACCCCGGTCGTGCATCAGGTGCAGGTCCGCCGTCAGGCCTTCCACCACGCTCAGGCCGCGGAAACTGGCCGATGCCGCCCCGAGCGGGAGAAGGCCGGTGAGAAAGTCGATCGCCCGCTCCGCCTCCGCCCCCTTCACCAGCCCATGCACCCCGTAGTGGGCGATGCTGCCGCCCC
The DNA here is from genome assembly GCA_964571915.1 of uncultured Phycisphaeraceae bacterium. GTDB lineage: Bacteria > Planctomycetota > Phycisphaerae > Phycisphaerales > UBA1924 > JAEUIX01. The sequence goes on along the minus strand of CAZNEU010000138.1, from coordinate 3,365 downwards.
AGTCCACAAGCCGCAGGTCGGGGTCGAGGCGGATGTACGCGGGCGAACGCCCCTCGGTGGCGAGGGTTTGCAGGAAGGCCGCCAGGGTCGGGGGGATCGGTTCAGACATGCCGGGTTCGCACCAAGCGTACAGCCCGCCGCCCTCACCCGCCCATGCGCGGCTTGGCGGCGGCCTTGTTCCGGTCCATCCACTTGTCGATCTGCCGCACCACCTTCTCGTGAAACTCCTTGGCCGAGCCGCCCGGCGCCACCTGACCGGTGTTGTTCACGAGAATCGAGAACGCCGCGCGCTGGCCGTCGGGCTGGGTCACATAGCCGGACAGGCACTGCACGCCGTTGATGTAGCCGCTCTTGGCGGCCACCTCGCCGGTGAGCCTGTCCTTGTCGCGGAAACGCTTGGAGAGCGTCCCCTCGCCCGGCGAAGCCAGGCTCTCGATGAAGGCATCGCGCGTGAGCGGGTCGCGCGCCAGCGCGGCGAGCCACGAGGCCATCAGGTGGGCCGACACGCGGTTGTCGCGCGAGAGGCCCGACCCGTCGGCCATGATGAGTTCGCCCGCATCGTGGCCCAGTTTCTCCGAGGCCAGCATGCGCACCACCGTCGCCCCGTTCGCCCACGAGCCGGGCTGGCCGCTCACCTCGCGCCCGGTCCGCTTCAGCAGAGCCTCGGCGTACAGGTTGTAACTGTCGGCGTTGCAGCGTTTGAGCACCCGGGCAAGCGGCGTCCGCACCACCACCAGCACCCCCCCGTCTGCGGGCTCGAACGCCTCCTCGGCCAGTGCGTACCGCGGCAACGCGGCCGCCCCCGCAGCCATCAGCCCCGCCGCCGCGAGCCGATCGGCCAGCAGCCGGGCGAAGATCATCCCCCCGTCGTGCGTGGCCACCTCCACGGGTTCGGTGGGCGTGGTGCGGATGCTGCCGAAGAGTCTGTAGCGAAACATCGCGTTGCCGTCGCGCATGGCCCAGAGCGCCGTCGAGCCCGTCGCCACCGTCTGGGCCGCGTTCGCCATCTCCAGCCAGGGCGCGCTGGGCTCGGTGCGTGGCAGCGGCGAAGGACCCGGGCGCGTGGCTGCGGTTGCGAAAACCTGCAAAAGGTTCCCGTGGAACATCAGCCCGCTCACCTCGGCCGCGTACCAGCGGTTGAGTTGGTCCTCGGGCCAGGTGGGATGGACCCACTGCTTGTCAAAGACGCGATCGTCCACCACCACCTCGCGCACGCCCGAAAACCCCGACTTCTTCACCGACTCGGCCAGGCGATCCACAAACGCACCCACCGAGATGCCCATCTCCTCCAACAGGCGCGGCTCGGCAAAGCCGGGGTCGCCCGAGGCCGAGATCACCAGTTTGTCGCCCACTTTCAGCAGGCGTGTGCGGAACTCAAAGTCTTTGCCCAGCGTCCAGAGTGCCGCGCCGCTGGTGAGCAGTTTGAGATTGCTCGCCGGGATGAGCGACTGCTTCTCGTTGATGGTGGCGAGCATGTCGCCCGAGGCCACATCCACGACGCACACGCCCACCTGGGCGGCTCCCAGTTTGCTGTCGCCCAGCACCTCGCGCAGTTGCCGCTCCAGCGACTGGCCCAGCGCGCCCCCGCACCACGCCAGCGGCAGGAGGGCCACCAACCCGCACGCCCGCAGACGAATCCAAGCCATGCCCGAGCCCTCCGTAGCAACCGCACGCCCCACTCCGTTGCCCCGCTTCTGGTCAGACGCGTGCCCGCAGGTGAGGATATCGGCGTACGCGCCCGCCGGGCTTCGATCTGCCCGCGATTGTGCCGCGCCCGGACCGACCCCGTAGACTTGTCGAACGATGCCCGACCCCACCCGACAGTACGCCTCGACACGCCTGGACATCGACGCGTCCATCGGGGGTGCCGCTGGCCCGAACGTGCTGCTGGTGGACGACAACGAGCAGAATCTGGAACTGCTCGCGGCCTACCTGGAAGAACTGGGCGGCACCATCCGCACCGCCGCGGATGGTCTGGAAGGCCTCAGGGCCGTGGAGGCCGCCAAGCCCGACATCATGCTGGTGGATGTGATGATGCCACGCATGAGCGGCTTTCAACTCTGCAAGAAGATCAAGGCCGCCGCGGCCACCCGGCACATCCCCGTCGTCATGGTTACAGCCCTGAACGAGGTGAGCGACGTGGAGCACGCCGCGGAGTGCGGGGCCGACGGCTTCCTCTCCAAACCCGTGAACAAGGTGGAACTGCTCGCCCGCGTGCGGGCGCTGCTGGCTGCACGAAAGCCAGCGTGATCCTGGAGCACGACCGATGCCAGCAAGCGGACAGCCTTCCAAAGAACTCATGGCCTTGGCGGAGGACGTCATCACGCACATCAGCGAACATCTCGCCGCACAGCCGGGACCGATTGTGCCCTACCTGTACCTGGAACGCAACGGAGAAATCGAGGCAGAGGCCGTCGTGGTCGGCGCGGGCGATGAAGTCGACATCGCGCTGAGCGTGAGCAAGGCAAAGGAAGAGGCACGCCACCAGCACGGGAAGGCCGATCGCGTCGCGGTAGGCTACGACGGACGGATCCGCCTTCAGAATGACCGCGCACGCGACTGCATCTTCGTTGAGGCCTTCGAGGAGGGCAGCCCCCACACGTTTGTTATAGGGCAGGCCTATCAGCCCGCGGATCATGCCGAGGGATTCTCTCTCATCAACGATCCCTTTGTCGCCGACCGCAGCCCACCCATGTGGTGAGTGCTCCGCCCCCGTTTCCAGCGCCGCAGACGTACAGACCATGCTCAACAGCCCCGCCAGCCGCCAGTCCGCATCCGCCCGGCCCCCGAACAACGGGGCCCGCCCCGCCGTTAGGGGCGCACCCCGCACCAGTACGCGCACCGAGCAAGACTCAATGGGCCCCATGCACGTGCCCGCCGAGGTGCTCTACGGTGCCAGCACACAGCGGGCCGTGCTGAACTTCCCCATCTCCGGCCAGCCCGTGCCTCGCGGCATCATTCAGGCCTACGCCGCCATCAAGAGCGCGTGCGCAACCGTGAACGAGAAACTTGGCCGGCTGGACAAACCCCGCGCCAAGGCCATCCGGGCCGCCTGCGAACACATCGCCTCGGGTCTGAGCGACCACGGCGGCTGGGCCAGGCACTTTCCCATCGATATCTTCCAGACCGGCTCGGGCACGTCCACCAACATGAACGCCAACGAGGTGATCGCCAACCTCGTCTGCCTTGCCCGAGGCAGGCCCATCGGCTCCACGAAAGACAAAGACTACCTCACGGCGGGGGGCGTTCACCCCAACGACCATGTGAACATGGGCCAGTCGAGCAATGACACGTTCCCCACGGCCATCCACGTGGCCGCCGCGAGGGCGATCAGGGGCGACCTGATGCCCGCCGTAGCCCAGATG
>CAZNEU010000137.1:0-8130 GCA_964571915.1 uncultured Phycisphaeraceae bacterium | reverse complement strand
GCAAGCTTCCACCTGAGCTCGAAGATTGCTTCCACGATCGGGTATGGCGAGAGGGGATTGGTCATGGCGGCTATTCGGGTTGCGCGGAAGTATACGATACAGGCAGTGCCGTAGGCACGTCGGCCGCCGTGCGGGGGCTGTACGCTGGTGATTGCACCCTCCCAGACCAAGCAGCACCGCCCCCACGCCGCCCAGCGCGAGGCCCGTCCACAGCCACACCCAATCCGGGAACGTGGGCATGGGCAGAGTGTAAACGCGTGCCCGGCGCGAAACGCCGCGGCCTCACGTGCGTTCGTGAGGGCCAGCACGCGACGACCGGCCAGGCCCGCCGGACCACCCGGTCTGGCGATGCCCGGGGTGTCTCTGCCAGGAAAATAAGAAAACCGCCTCATCTTGCCCAGCGCCCCCGGCTTTCCTGCAACCACCGTCGTGCCGCTCCCGCATGGTGAACATGGGCAAGCCCCTGCCGCCGCCGCGTTCCTCGCGCGGCCTGTGGCATGGGCGGGCCTTTCGCGGTGCCGGTTGCCGACACCGTCTTGAGCGTGTTCCTCCCTCTCCCCACGTAGGGGCCGTGGAGAAGCGATCCGGGTTCGATAGACGGCAACCCTGGTCTCTCTCCCCCTGCTCCGCGGCCCCGCGTGGGCTTTTTCAGATGCCGGATGCCGCGGCACGACCCCACTCGGCGAGTGAGGGTGCGCAAGACGCGCTGCCCCGAGCGAGAATCCGTATCAGGGGCCAACGGCGGCGGGCGTGCTCCGCTCGGGCAGTGGCCTGGGGGGCGGGTTGAACACGTCGGCGAGGGGCAACTCGAACGAGCCGTCCCAGAACGCGGTGCTGTGGAAATCTCGCAGCGCAAACTCCGCATCGCCGGAGACACGGAGCGTCCAGCCTTGGGCGGTGTCCGCCGATCTCGGCAGGGCCTGGGTGTCGCCCACGAGCAACGCGGGCGGGTTCAGCACGCCCTGGTTGCCGGTGGCGACGAAGAACCGGCGGGCGGTGGCCACGGGCTTGTCGCCCTGGAGAAAATCGAGTTTCATGGCGATCGTGGTGCCTTCAACCAGCGGCCCCCGCAGGCGGTCGAGGTAGACCACGAGCGTGCCCGACGAGGGCAGGCGCACGAGGCGGGGCCGGGTCTGGGTGCGCAGAAAATCATCGAGCGTGGCGAGCGAGACGGGGTTGAGCAGTTCCGCGGGCGAGCCCGCCACCTGAATGGTCCGGCGCACCGTGCCGCGCCACACTTCGGTGGGGGGGCCGCTGGCCGGGCGACCGTCGGCATCCACGAGCGGGCGCGTGACCACCACCTCGGCCATGAGTTCGTGGCGGCCGGCGGGCATGGGCGGGAGCGACCACTGCCGGTCGGACCACACCTGCTCGTGCGAGAGGTCCGGGCGGGGCCACTCCGGCGCGGGCGGCTGCGCGTTGCCCACGGGGCGCGTGGCCAGGCTCACGGTGCCCAGCCTGCCGCTGGACCAGACCGTGCCCGCCTCGAAGCGGATGGGTGTTTCGGTCGGCCACACGGGCCGTGTGATCAGCAGTTTCGGGGCCAGCCGATCGACCATGGCCTGGAGTTGCCAGGGGCTGAGCCGGCCGGCCGCGGCACGCTGCAGGATTTCCGCGTTGGCGGCCGCGGCAACATGGTGCGGGCGCGCCTGGGGTGTGAGAAAGAGCACGCTGGAGGGGACGGCCGCGATCCAGCCGCCGCGCCTGACGGCGGGCGCGACCCACGCGACCCACGAGGCGACGAGCAGCAGCAGGCCCAGCGTGAGCCAGCGATAGCGGCGGTGCCACCTGTGCAGGTTGGCCTCGAACTGGGCGTTGTGCCCGCACTCCGGGCAGACGCGCCCGGCCAGGCCCGCCATGTCGTGCCAGCACCTGGGGCAGCGCCGCTTGTTGCCCGGCGGGTCGGCCAGAAGAGACCACGCGGCCACGCCCGCGCCCGCGAGAGCGCACAGCGCGGCGATCCAGGGGTATATCCAGAGTGGGCCGGGCATGAGCGCACATGGTACTCGCCCGTGGGCGCGGCGTGCGCAGGCCGGCAACACTTGTGCGCCACGTGGCCCCTTGGTCGAACGCGCCTCACCCGCCCAGCCGGAGCACCTTCCATGAGCACGCATATTCCTGCGCTGACCTGCGCTTTGTTGCTCGCCGCGGGTGCGGCCGTTGCGCTTGGTCAGCCCAAGCCCGGTGCTCCGCCCGCTACACCTAGCCGTGCTGGTGAAGGGCCGGTCGCGACCGGCGTGCTGAGTGCCATGCCGCTGCACGAGGCGTTGGACCAGGCCATGGCCCGCAACCGCGTGCTGGTGGTGGTCGTCAGCCCCAACAGGGCGCGTGAGCAGGCCAACACCCTGCTGTGGTCGCACCCGGCGTTGGTCAACTGGGCCGCGTGGCACGCGGTGGTGGTTCACGTGGCGGACCAGGCCACAATCCGTTCGCTCACCGACGCGGGCCTCACACCCGGCGGGCCGGACCAGCCGTTGCTGTTTGCCGAGGGCCTCGCCGTGAGGCTCTTTGGGTCGCCGCCGGCCCGCAACACCTCGCGCCTGCGGCCGGCGCCCAGGCCGGCGGGCCCCGCCTCGTACGGGCCGGCGCTGCGACTGATGATGAGGCTGGAGTGGTCGCTGCGTGGTCAGGCCCGCGTGGCACCCGCGTGGCTCGCGGCCCATGACGCGGCGTGCCCCGCGCCGGCGCGGCCCGTGCTGCCGGCACAGGCGCTCGTCAGTGATGCGGGCGCGATGGATTTTCGCGAGGCCGCTGCCCAGGGGCTTGACGGCGCGGCGGGGGCGGATTCTCTGGGGCGGTTGATCCACGCACTCGACCTGGTGAAGGGCCTGCCCGCCGAAGGCCCGCCCGATGCGGACATCGCACGCCGCGCCGCGGGCTTGTTCATCGGCCTGTGGGAGCAGGCCCTCAGCGCCGAGCCCAGCATCGGCCCCTCCGTACTTTTTCAGGGATCGCGAGCGATGCACGAACTCGGAACCCGCTTTCCCCCGGCCATGCTCAGGTTTCGCGCCTTGCGGGATGCGCAGGCGGCCATGCTGCCGTGGATGAACAAGCGCGAACTCTTCAACTGGCTCATGCTCTGCCGCGTGCTGGGCGACGCGACCGACGGGCTGGATTTTCTCGACGCATCGCTCGACGACCCCGACGCGGTCGGCGTGATGCCGCCCGACGAGCGCTTTGCGCTCGAGGCCATGCTGCCGCGCCTGGCCTGGGGCGACCCGCTGAACCTGCCCGGCACCGGGCGCGACCCGGTGCGATTCCTCGCGCGGCTGCACGAACGGGTGGGCGAGGAGGCCCTGCAACGCATCCGCGGGCTGTACGAGCCGGGGCGCAGCCGGCTGGTGGGCTTTCTGGGCACGCAACTGATCGACGAGGGGTGTCGTGTGTACGCGGCCCTGCTGGCACGCGGCCGGGATGAGGAGGCGCAGCGTGCCGCGGCGCTGGTGGCGGACGTGTTCAAGGACAAGCCGCTGGGTGCATGGATGGTGTCAACAGCGCTGGCCCGCGGGCAGTCACGCGAGCACCAGGTGGAGATGCTCAGCGGCACGGACGCGGCGAGCGTGCGGCTGCGCGAGCGCGTGAAGGCGATGCTCGCACCCAAGTGATCGGCGGTTCGCCACCTGCCCGTCGCGGCACCCACCACGTCCAGTATCCCGTCGCTCCGCACCTTCCAGGTGTGCTCGCGCCGGAGGCGCGCCAGCGCGGCTTGTGCCGGCCGGTCGATCCGCTCCGGGTCGGCGCCCAGGCCCGCCACTTCACGGGCCATCTCCGCGGGCGACCGCGTCGCCGCCACCTGCGTGCCCGGTTCGAGGAGTTGCGCCAGGCCGCTGCGCCGGTCGCGCCCGCTTACGGCTCACCCGGCGGCGCGGGTGCGGAGGTTGTCCATGGCGTTCATGTAGTTGATGTACGCGTCGTAGGGGGAGTCGTAGGGAGAGAAGTATTTGTGTACGTCGCCGTCGGCCCAGTACTTGGTGGACATGTAGTAGAAGTGGTCGCTGGTGGTGAGTTTGCGCCAGTCGTCGTACACGCCGCGTGCGTTCCTGACCGTGTCGGCGTCGCCGCCCTGCTCGGCCCGCGCGAGTTTGTTCTTCACGGAGCGTTCGAGGCGGTAGATTTCGTTGAGGGCGTTGCTCTGCATGGCGTTGCCGAGCCAGGCCGAAAGGTCGCGCTCGGTGTCGGCCCACGAGATGACGTGGGGCACGTCGTAGATGCCCACGGGGTCGAACTTCATCAGGGCCTCGGTGGGCGAGAGGAAGTCGTTGTGGCCGGGGTTGACGTCGAAGATTTTTTCGGGGAGGGCATCCAGGAACTTGAAGATGCCCGTGTCCTCCCACTGGTGCTCGCCGAACGTCTCGTAGTCCATGAACAGGTTGCAGATGTAGCCGTCGCCGTTGATCTGGTTCACCCAGCCGGCGAACTTCTCGGCCGACAGGGGCCACTCAGCCCAGCCGCGGTTGGAGAAGCGGAAGGCGATGTCGTCGGAGAGGCGGTAGTTCTTGAGCAGGATGCCGAAGGGCTTGCCGTGCGGGCCGTTGCCGGTGTGCGGCGGCTTGTAGACGTAGTTGGGCGAGCGGTAGCCCAGCAGACGGTCGGTGCCCTCACAGATGCCCCCGAGAAAGCGCGGCTTGCCCGCGTCGTCGGTCATGCCGGCCACGTAGTGGGCCAGGTCGTTGTTGTAGATCAGTTCGGTGTTGCGGAAGACCTTGGGCGTGTGCCCGAAGAGGTCCTGAATCCTCTTGGTGTGGGCCCGCACCTGGCTGTCGAACTCTTCCCGCGAGTAGAGGAAACTCAGCGAGTGGTAGTAGGTCTCGGCGAGAAACTCGCAGCAGCCGGTCTCGGCCAGACGCTTGAAGATGTCGATCACGTCGGGCGTGAACTCGGCCCACTGGTCCAGCACGGTGCCGGTGATGGCGTAACTGACCTTGAAGCGGCCCTTGTGGCGCTTCACCAGGTCGAGGATCAGGTTCGTGGTCGGCCGGTAGCACTTCTCGGCCACCTTGCGGCAGATATCGCCGTTCTTCTGCTGGTCAAAGTAGAAGGGGTCGGCATCGAAGACGGAATAGCGCCGCAGGCGGTGCGGTTGGTGAACCTGAAAATAGAACACGACGGAAGCCATGAGCCGCGATGGTAACCGCTCGGGGTGGGGGCCGCTTGCAGTGCGCCGCACATTCGCGCAGAAACAGCGCGGGCATGTCTCCCGCCAGCCTGTATACTCGCCGGCATGAGGCCGGCGATCTTTCTCGATCGCGACAACACCATCCTCGCCACGGGCGAGGCCACGGCCGGTACGCCTCACGAGGGCGACCTCACCGATCCATCGCAGGTCCGCTTCGTGTCCGGTGCCATCGAGGCGTGCGCGCTGCTGGCGCGCACGGGCCTGCAACTGGTGGTGCTTTCCAACCAGGGCGCGGTGGCCCGCGGACGCTGCACCGTGCGCGACGTGGAGCGGGTGAACGACCGCATGCGGGCCGTGCTTCTGGAGCGGGGCGTGCGGCTGGCGGGCGTGTACGTGTGCCCGTTCCATCCCCACGGCACCACACCGCCCTTCAACGTGGAGCACCCGTGGCGCAAGCCCGATACGGGGATGTACCTGGCCGCGGCGAAAGACCTGGCGATCGACCTGAGCAACTCGTGGGCGATCGGCGATTCACAGCGCGATGTGCTCAGCGCCGTCACGGCGGGGATCGCGTCGGCCCGCTCGGTGATGATCGGCAAGGGCCCCGGCCTGTGGTACCCGGACCTCTTCGCGGCCGCCAAGGTGATCGTGGCGGCGTTGGAGAACCACATCGAACTGCTGCGGGGGCTGAGCGGCGCGGCCGCGGGAGGGCGGGCGGCGGAGCATGGTTGAGCCCGCCGCGATGGACGCGGGTGCTCTGCCGGAGCGGCCGCGTGTGCTGGTCGTGCTCCCCACCTGGCTGGGCGACAGCGTGATGGCCACGTCCACGCTGCGCCTCTTGCGGCGGGCCCTGGGCACGTGCATCATGGTGGGGTTGTGCCGGCCGGGTATCGACGAACTCCTCGCGGGGACGGACTTCTTCGACGACGTGATCGTGGCCGACGGGCGGAGCCTGCTGGGACCGGCGAAGACCGCGGCACGCCTGAAGCCCTATGAGTTTCACGCCGCGCTGCTCTTGCCCAACTCCTTCTCGACGGCCATGACGGTGCGCCTGGCGGGCATCCCGCGGCGCATCGGCTACGACCGCGACGGCCGCTCGGCGTTGCTCACGCACCACCTGCACCCGCCGCGCCGGAGCGCGCCGCACCACGGGTGGGCGGCGATCTCGGCGGTGGACTACTACCTGGCCGCGGGACGGGCGTGTCTGGAGGCGCTGGGGCGTGCCCCGGGCTCCGGCGGTGTGGGCAGCGCGCCGCCCATTCCGCTGGAACTGGGCTTGACGCGCGCCCAGGAGGCCGCGACGGGCGAGTTGCTGTTGCGCGCCGGCGTGCCCGCCGATGCGCGCGTGGCCGTCCTCAACCCCGGTGGCAACAACCCGGCCAAACGCTGGCCGCCGGAAAGGTTCGCCGGTGTAGCACACCACCTGATCCACCGGCACGGGATGCTGGTGGCCATCAACGGCTCGCCCGGCGAGGCGACGCTGGCCCACCTGATCCGCGATGCCCTGGTGCTGAACAACCCCGACGAGGGCGACCGGTTGCTCTGCCTGCCCGAACTGGGCGGCACCATCGGCACGCTCAAGGGGCTGGTGCGGCGGTGCGAGATCATGGCCACCAACGACACCGGCCCGCGCCACATTGCGGCCGCCTTTGACCGGCCGTGCGTGAGCCTGCTGGGCCCCACCGACCCGCGTTGGACCACGCTGCCGCCGCGCACCAACGGCACCGCGCGCGAGGTGGTGATCGTGGCCGACCCCACGCTGCCCCAGAGCGAACTTGCGGATGACCACGCGCAGCGCTGCCGCATCGACCGCATCACCACGACCGACGTGATCGCGGCGGTGGATCGCGTGCTGCGAGCGTGATTCGCCCCCGGGTGCGCGTCGGCGAGAGGCGGTTGCGGAAATATTCTCGTTATGGGATGTTCGCGGGCGACCGCGGCTCGCCCGGAGAGTTGTCCACATTTCCGGGAGGGCACTTTGGCACCCCCGCCGTGCCCCGCCGCCCTCACGCCATCGTCTGCTCGATCGTGTACCAGCCGGGCGGTTTCCCGCGCAGCCAGAGCGCGGCACGGAGGGCCCCGTGGGCAAACAGATCGCGCGAGGTGGCGCGGTGAGTCAGTTCCACATACTCACCGGCCCCGGCGAAGCGGATGGTGTGTTCGCCGACCACATCACCGCCGCGAATGGAGAGCACCTGGTCGGGGTCCAGGCCGGCCCCGCGCTCGCCGGCGGAGGCGATGGCGGCCGCGAGCCGCTGGGCGGTTCCGGAGGGTGCATCCTTCTTATGGAGGTGGTGGGCCTCGACGATGGAGGCGTGGAAGGTGGGCCCGAGCGCTCGAGCGGCCATCGCCGCCAAATCAGCCAGCAAGGCCGCTCCTGTCGAGGTGTTGGGGGCCAGCAGGACGGGGATTTCTCGCGCCGCACCGCGCAGCGCATCGTTCGTCCGGGCATCCAGGCCGGTGGTGCCGACGAGGAGCGCGGCGTGGAGGCGCAGTGCCAGGTCGGTCGCGCTGCGCACGCCCGCGGGTTGGGAGAAGTCGAGGATCACATCGGCACCCGGCGCGCCGGAGCCGATGGTCGTGAAACGGAGCGACCCCGTGAGCGCGCTGGAGACGGGCGTGCCCCGCGACGATGATCCGGGGTGGACGAGGGCCGCCGCGACGAGGAAGCGACTGTCGGCGAGCGCGAGATCACAGAGGCGACGGCCCACGCGCCCGCTCGCGCCGTGGACGATCAGGCGGCAGGGCGATGTGGATGAATCGTTGTGGGGATTTGACAAACGCCTCACCTCTTGTTGGAGTGAAGGGGTTGGGTGGTCGCCCGCGTGCGCAGAAAGCACGCGGCCGGGACTAAAGCGTATGAGGACTCCGCGACGATAACACGTTTACATCGCCCGCAAGGCTCGCCGCTTCGTTGCGGCAGACCGGTGCGGGCTTCCTTGCTCCGGACGAGGTCCGAGGAGTTCATCATGGCAAAGAAAGCCAAGAAGAAGGCGAAGAAGAAGGGCAAGAAG
>CAZNEU010000136.1:0-5108 GCA_964571915.1 uncultured Phycisphaeraceae bacterium | reverse complement strand
CGAAGACGTTGAAGACCAGCACGCCCCCGGGCGCAAGGTTGGCCAGCGCGCTGCGGAGATACGAAGCGAGCACATCCGCCTCGCGCAGATAGAGGATGCTGAAGTTCAGCACGGAGATGATGTCTGCCGCGGGCACGGCGGGCGGGCCGACGGCAAGGGCATTGCCCTGAACGAACTGCACGTCGGCCGCGCGTGGCCCGAGCAGGCGTGCTGCGCGGCGGCGTGCCCAATCCAACGTGGCAGTGTCCAGATCAACGGCCACGGCCCGGTGCCACGGCTTCATGGCGACCCATGCCACAGATTCGGCGGATGTGCCCGCGAAGTCCTCACGGAGCAGAGCCGGCCGCAAGCGCGGCCGCACGCTCTCGTAGATGGCTCCCAGCACCGCGGCGTGCGTGTCGGGGTCTTGCACGGCCCAGCGGTAGAGTTCGAGCGTGTCCATGCGTGCGTCCCGCTCGCGGCCGCGGGCACACTAAGCCGCCTGATTCACGCCGCCCGCACCCCCCAGGCCCATTCCGGTCGCCCGGGCGTAGAGCACGTCGGGGTCCAGGTCGAGTTGGCCCGGCCAGGAAACCGTCCCTGCATCGGCCGAGATGAAGACCTGCTCGAAGAAGCCGGGTTCCTCCCAGCGTCGAAACACACCGTGATTGCGCAGGTGCGACAGATCGACGGTGCCTTCGACGCCGTCGGAAAACCGCACACGTATTCTGTACGGGGGCAACGCTTCGACATGCACGGGCCGGGTGGACATTGACCTTACTCTAGCGGTGCGATCGGGTCGGGGACTTCGCCACGCCGGCACTGCTCCCACGCGCGCCGAAGGTCCGCCTGGCGCTGGGCACCCCATTCGGTCACCAGCGCACGAACGCGCGGCTTGGGCGATCCCTTCAGGAGTGCCAAGGTCCGCAGGTCGAACTGCGCATCCTCGCCCTGATACTTGGCGTGGAAGTGGGGCGGAGCGTGGTCGTCGAAGTAGAAGTGGATCGTGATGCCGAAGAACTCACACACGCGGGGCATACGCAACCTCCGGATGAAAGCGGCCCTCACGCGTGGATGCAGCGCCCCTCCGCCGCCATGGCCGCCTCGTGCATCGCCTCGTGCATCGTCGGGTGCGCGTGCACCGTGCAGATGATTTCCTCGGTCGTCGCCTCCAGCCGGCGCGCCAAGGTCATCTCCGCGATCAGTTCCGTGGCCTGGTCGCCGATGATGTGGGCCCCCAGAATGTCGCCGCGCGGCAGGCCGCGGATGATCTTCACGAAGCCGTCGGTGTGGCCCGCGGCAATGGCCTTGCCGTGGCTGGCGAAGTTGTACTTGCCGATCTCATAGTCCTTGCCCTTCACCAGGCCGTCGGCGATGAGTTTCTGCTCGGTGAAGCCCACGCTGGCCACCTGCGGGATGCAGTACGTGCAGCCGGGGATCACCGTGTAGTTGATGGGGATCGGCTCTTCGTGCTGCTTGGGGTTCTTGGCCCGCCAGGCGATGCGCTCCACACACAGGATGGCCTCTTCGCTGGCGACGTGGGCCAGCCACGGCGGGCCGATCACATCGCCCACGGCAAAGACGCCGGGCAGATTGGTCTTGTAATCGATCGTTTCGTCCTTGGTGGTGCCGGGCACGTAGTCCGTCAGGATGTGGCCGCGATCGAGTTTCAGGCCCAGGGAGGCATCGCACAGGCCGTCGGTGCGGCCCACCACGCCCACGGCCAGCAGCACGCGGTCGGCCTCCAGCACCTGCTTCTTGGACTCGTCGGGCTTGCCGCCGCCCCCGGGCGCGAACGGGGCGACGGCGACCTTGACACCGCTCGCGGTCTTCTCGACGGCGGTGGTCGTCGTGCCTGTCAGCAGTTTCATGCCGCGCTTGGTGTAGATCTTCGCGAGGGCCGCGCTCACCTCGGTGTCTTCCACGGGCAGGATGCGGTCCATCATCTCGACGACGGTCACCTCGCTGCCCATGGCGTGGTAGAAGTAGGCGAACTCCATGCCGATGGCGCCCGCGCCCACCACCACCAGTTTTCTGGGCTGCTCCTTGTTGAACATGGCCTCGCGGGCGCCCCAGATGCGGTCGCCGTCAAACTTTGCAAAGGGCAGGTCGCGGGCCACGGAGCCGGTGGCGACGATCACGTTCGTCGCGGTCAGCGTCTGCACCGTCTTGCCGGGCGTGGCGGGGGCGCTGGTCAGTTCCTCCTTCACGGCGCACTCCTGCACGTCCACCGTGCAGGTGTTCCCGTTGGCCGGCGTGGCGGCCTTGGTGAGCTTGGCGTTGCCGACGAAGTGGGTGATCTTGTTCTTCTTGAACAGGAAGCCGATGCCGCCGTTGAGTTTGCCCGCCACTTCGCGGCTGCGGCCGATGATGCGGTCCCAATCGAGCGAAACCTCGCCGCCGATCTTGAGGCCCCAGAAGGCCTGGTCTTCTTTCTTCTTCATCTTCTCCACGAGTTCGGCGTTGGCGAGCAGGCTCTTGCTGGGGATGCACCCCCAGTTCAGGCACACGCCCCCGAGTTTGGCACGCTCCACGCAGGCCGTCTTGAACCCCAACTGCGCGGCACGGATCGCGGCCACATACCCGGCGGGCCCGCCGCCGATCACGATGAGGTCAAAGTGCGTGTCAGACACGGTGAAACGTCCTTTCGATCCCGCCCACGGGCTGCCCCGGCATGGTGCCGGCGGTCCCGCCCGCAACGGGGCCGACTATAGGAAACACGCCGCGCCGTTCGCGGGTGCGTGCCGGTTGGAGGAAGCGGTGGAAGAACAACGCCCCGGCAGGCCGGGGCGTTGGGGGGTCTGAGTTGGTCTTCGTTGGCAGGCCCATTGCCTGCCACGCGATCAACGCTTGGAGAACTGGAACCTGCGGCGGGCGCCGGCCTGGCCGTACTTCTTGCGTTCCACTTCACGGGCATCGCGGGTCAGGCAGCCCGCCTCGCGCAGGGCGAGTTCCAGCGTGGGGTCATAGTCGCTGAGGCAGCGCGAGAGGCCCATCTTGATGGCCCCTGCCTGGCCCATGTAGCCGCCGCCGTTGACACGCACGAACACGTCCATCTTGCCCGTGGTGCTGGTGAGTTTGAGGGGCGCGTTGCACTCATTGCGGTCGCGGTCTTCGGCGAAGTACTGCTCCACCGTCTTGGTCTTCTTGCCCGCCAGGCAGACGGTGATGACACCGGTGCCGTCCTTGCTGGGGCGGATGCGCACGCGGGCGGTGGCGCGCTTGCGGCGGCCCACGCCCCACCACCAGCCGCCCTTGGCGGCCTTGGCGGCGCGCAGCGGGCGCACCACGGGCGCGGGCGGGGGCGCGGGCATTTCGAGCGGGATGTCCATCAGGTCGATCGCGAGCGGATCGGCGTTCTTGTCGGCGTGCTTCTTCATGCGTTCGGCCATGGTGAGTTCTCGCGGGCCCAAGTCGTGCGTTGCATCGTGCTCGTGCGCGGTCGGGGGAAAGAGGCGGTCAGGAAAGCCCTCCCTGACGGTCGGGCTGCATGTTGGTCGGGCTGCTTGTCAGACTTCCAGTTTTACAAGGCCACCCGCACCGTGCGGGTGCTCGGTGCCGGGGTAGACCTTGAGTTTGCCGAGCATGGTGCGGCCCAGGCGGCTCTTGGGGAGCATGCGCTTCACCGCGTCTTCGATCAGCCGCGCGGGCTGACGCTCGCGCACCTGCCCGTAACTCTCGGCCTTCAGGCCGCCGGGGTATTCGGTGTAGCGGAGTTTCATTTTCTGGGTGGCCTTGTTGCCGCTCAGGCCCACCTTCTTGCCGTTGATGACCACGACAAAGTCGCCGCAGTCCACGTGCGGGGTGTAGTCCGGGCGGTGCTTGCCCATGAGGACCACGGCCACCTCGCTGGCCAGGCGGCCCAGCGCGGCACCGTCGGCATCCACCAGCCGCCAGGCGCGCTTCACATCCGGGTTTTTGAGATACGTGGTCTGACGACGCATAGCCAAACTCCTGACCCGCGACGGCGCACACGCACACGCCGATTCAAGGCTTCTGTTCGCCGCCTACCGGGCGGGGCGGGCCGGGCATCATGCCCGGCAGGATTTCAGACGGTCCACGTCGGGCCCGAGCCCGGCGAGGGGCCAACTCTAGTCCGCAGCACAGCGCCAAGCAAGCGGGCACGCGTGCTGCCGGACGGGGGAACCGTGGTTCGACTGTCAGCGGCGATCGGTCATGCAAACTCGGTTGTTGGCCTTGCAAAAATGATGGCAGCAACCCTTGACAATGCGGGTTTCGTTCGGTATTCTTGCGGTATGCAGAAGTTCGCTCGTGTCAACACGACCGCGCTCGATGCTGCCAACTACATCTTGGTCTTGGCTCAGCGCGATGGCATCCCCATCGACCCGCTCACGCTTCAGAAGATTCTCTACTACTGCCAATGTTGGGCACTGCGCGATGGGCAAAAACTGTTCGACGACCCCATTGAGGCTTGGAAGCACGGGCCGGTGGTGCGGGCCGTATGGAAGGCTTTCTCCGGCAGCAGCAAGATCGCGCCGAGAGAAAACCCGTTCTACGAACTCGCTGCCGATCAGATGGAGTTGGTTCAAGGCGTGTGGGAATCGCTCAAGCACATTCCGGGCACAACGCTGTCCGGCATGACGCACGAGTCGGATTCATCGTGGAGCAAGGCCCGTGGCGACCTCCCAAAGACCGCCGTCGCCGCTCGGCCCTTGGCACTTGATGCCATGGCCTTGGATGCAGAGAAAATACGCAGCGCAGCGGAGAACCGTCTGGGTGCCGTCTGGAACGACCTTGCGGAATTTCAGCAGTGAAGGAGGCTGTTCGCACGGGCGATGTGTTCTGGTGCGGCGGGTTTCCCGGCCTCCACGGCCGCGCGCCGAAAGATCGGTATGCGGTTGTGATCTCCCCGCCGAGCAGGGTGCCCGACAAGGACGGCTACTACTTGGTCGTCCCGACATCGGAGTCCACACTCTCGGACTGCGTGGTCAACCTGCCCAACCATGCCGAGAATCCGGGCGCGACCAGCGGCCTGCCCTCTCCCTGCAAGGCGGTGTGCGACGAGTACCGCTTGGTCAAGAGGGACGCCCTGACACGCTGGGTAGGCGACCTCCGCACACCCACCGTGTCAAGGCTTCAGGCGGTCGTCGCCGAGTTCGTTGAAAAGA
>CAZNEU010000135.1:0-1555 GCA_964571915.1 uncultured Phycisphaeraceae bacterium | reverse complement strand
AGCGACATGTGCGAACACGATGGCAGGAGCGAGCAGGGCGCGACGCCGGGCGCGGGGCAGGATGCCTGTGTGAGGAACGGCCACAGCCGCGCACGCGCGGGGCCCGGGCTCTCTGCGTGGCCGGCGTGGCAGGGGGAGATCGGCCGGCGATTGCTGGAGGCGACCGGGGGCGACACGATCCGGATGGTGGCAGATCGCACCGCGTTCAAGGCTGAAACGACGCGCCGGTACTTCACCGGGCGTGCGCCGAGCGTGGCGTTTGTGTGCGCGGTGTGCGAGGCGTATGGCGTGTCGGCCGATTGGCTGCTGCTCGGACGGGGTGCGGCACTGCCGCGGGCTGCGCGCGATACGAACCCGAGCCCGCGATCGCTTGAGGGGCTGTTGGCGGACGTGGGCAGAAGGCTTGATGAGGTGAACCGGCTGGTGCGCGGGGCGGCCACAGAAGTGCCGCGGGCGGCGGCGTGGGTGCGGGGCGCGGCGGGCGAGCACTCGGACGCGAGCGGAACGAAGCCGCGCTGAGACAGGCCGGGGCGTTCGTGCCGACACCAATCGGTGCCTTCTGCACCACCGATTGGTGGTTTGTCCACGGCGTGGTCGCGTAAACCTTTGTCAGCCCGATGGTCAGTATGTTGCGGTCCGCGCGCCAAGCGAGCGCGGGCGTGTGCTGAACCGATGTTCGGGAGACCATCCATGAACGCAAACTGGCTGAGGCGTGGCGAGGTGGAGCGTGTGGACAGGCACTCGGCGACGGCGGGCGCGGCGGCCCCGGGTGCGCACGGAGGCGCGGATGTGCGTGACGGTCATGCCCGAGAGCGGTGTAAG
Organism: uncultured Phycisphaeraceae bacterium; assembly: GCA_964571915.1. GTDB lineage: Bacteria > Planctomycetota > Phycisphaerae > Phycisphaerales > UBA1924 > JAEUIX01. The sequence continues at coordinate 733 of CAZNEU010000135.1, read as the reverse complement.
CCGGGTGCCGCGTTGTGGCGGCGCGGCCGGGGTGGGTGGCGGACGCTGGGCGCGGGGATCGGTGCGGCCGTGCTAGGGCTGGTGGTAGCGGCGGAGGCGGACCCCGTGAGTGCGCCATACTGGAACTGGCATCCGCAACCGTCGGTGGTGGTGGGACCGCCGGCTGCCGGGACTGTGCCGCTGCCGGACCCGTGCGCGACTGTGCCCCCGGGCATGGCGACGAAGTGGCGCAGCGGCTACGACGAGAACGACGAACTGCCGCCGAGTGTCGTGATCGAAAACCGGTGGCAGTGCAACGTGTCGTTGCGGCGACTGAAGCGCTGGGGGCACGCGTGCTCCGACGGTGAGCCCATTGATGATGTCAACGTGTACCTTGGCGGGAACTCCGTCCTCGGATACGCCGGGAACTTCAACCGGACGTTTGCGCCAACGGCGGGGACGTTCCCGCCGCGGGTACGGTTCGGTCCTGGGAGTTCACTGGCCTTGCTGAGTGCCGCGGCCGGGCGGAACCTGGCGCCCAAGACCCTTCCGGAGCGGCCTGTGCTGGATGGGACCATCGACCTGATCACGGGCGTTCCGCTGGTCCAGGAGGTCGATCTGGAGTTGCCCTTCGGGGGGGCGGTCTTCAGGCACGTGCGCACGTACAGCGATGCCGTTCCCGGGACGACCGAACTCCCGACTTTCGCAAGCGACAGTCGCAAGCCGCTTCAGTTTGATGACTACAGGTACTGGT
>CAZNEU010000134.1:0-4731 GCA_964571915.1 uncultured Phycisphaeraceae bacterium | reverse complement strand
ATCGGCTGTTGAGGGGGGCGACTACGGCACAACTACGCCCAGGGCGGGGGCGGGGTTCTTGTCTGCCAGCATGGCCGCCGCGGTGATGGCGGCGTTGGCGAGGGCGAGAACGAGAGGGCCGAGCCAGGCCCAATGTGGAATGGGGGAGGGGGTTGGTTGGCGGACAGGATGTCCGCCCCACCCAGGAGTGCCGTCCCGCCGCACCGCGCCCGCGTGCCCCACGATGCCGGACGCAGCGAGGCCCATCATCATGAGGAGGAGCGGCTCGGAGTAGCGTTGCCACACCAGGGCTTGTGCGCTGTGGGCCGCGACGAAGGCCAGCAGGCCCGCGCCGAGGATCAGGCGCTCGCGCCAGGGCAGGGCCTTCCACCACAGCACCAGGCTGGCCGCGCCCAGGCCCGCGGCAAGGATGATGACCGGGGAGCGATCAGCGAGCGTGGGCAGGCGTTTGACCAGATTCCACAAGCCCGAGTAGCGGCCGGCCTCGAGGCTCCACATGCTTACCGGAAGCGCGGCGATGGTGCAGCCGGCGGCCGCGGCGATCAGGGCGTGCGCGAGCCAGTTGCCGCGGCGGAGCGTGGGCCAGAGGAAGCCGACGTAGAACACACTGAGGCCGCCCAGAAGCGCGAGCACGAAGCCGGGTGTGAGGGGGCTGAGGCCCGAGACGCGGGTGTATTCGTGCGTGGTGAGCGGCGAGCCTTGCGCGGAGAAGGCCGGGGGCACGGGGCCGGACCAGAGGTTGAAGAACCACGCGAGGGCCAGGAGCGCGGGGAGTGCGAAGAGGCAGGCGAGTGCGGCGCGGGCGCGCCGGTGCTGGCTGCTTGGTCGTGGCGGCGTGGCGGACGGGACGTCCGCCCCACGGGTACCCCCACTCTCCGACCGAAGGTCCGCCGTGGCGGAGTGGGGCATCGGGCGGGCCTCGCCCGTGCCCACCCATGCCGCGGCGACCATGAGCGCGGCGGCCCAGAGGTGGATCTGGCGCACCATCACGAGTGCCAGCAGGATGCCGCCCATGCCCGCGAGCGTGGCGATGGTGATGCGGGGGCGGAGGCCGAGGATGAGCATGGCCGCGACGAGAAACCACGCGGCTCCGTCTGGCAGGAGGCCGGTGGAGGCTGACACGATGTAGAGCGAGCAGGCGAGGGGGAGCGTGAGCGCGAGGCCGGTGAGCGTGCTGCCGCTGCGGCGCACGAGCGCGGCGGCCATGAGGCCGACCAGCACGACGCCCCAGAGCGCGCCGGCCAGGCGCAGCGTGCTGAGGTTGCCGCCGCTGAAGCGGTGGACCCACGCGAGCAGGTAGTGGTAGCCCGGCGTGGTGGCGGATTCGTAGTCGGTGAAACTCGGAAGTGGCAGGCTTGCGGCGAAGCGGGCGATGACGCGGTAGTGGAACGTGTTCTGGTCAAACGCCTGGCGTTCGCCTTGCGGCAGGAGGAGGATGAGCGCGGAGACGATGAGCGCGAAGATGAGGGCGGCGGCGAGGCCCGTGGTGAGTGGATTGTTCTCGGCAGTGCGCATCGGCGGTTAGCGGTGGGTGGAAACGCTGGGCGCCATTGGTGGCGATGGGGGCCTAAGCCCTCCCTGACGGTCGGGCGACATGCTGAGGTCGGGCTGCATGTCGGGCTGCGCGCTCACGGTAAGGGCCACGCCGGGTTCGCGGAGGGTGTGTTTGTCGCAGACGCACAGGGGCACGCCCGCGTGCGTGAGCAGGAGGAGCGAGTTCGCCACCACCAGCAGCGTGCCCCCCTCGTGGCCCAGCACGCCCACCCAGAGGGGCATGGTGTAGCCAAGAGCGTGCCCGGCCAGCACGCCCACCGCCATGATGCCGATCGCGCCCAGGCTGAAGCCGACGTTGACCATGATCGTGAGGCGGGCGCGCCGTGCCAGGGCCACGGCCCAGGGCACCGCCGAGAGATCATCCGAGAGCAGGACGATATCGGCGGATTCGAGCGCGGCATCCGAGCCGATGCTGCCGATGGCGATGGCGGCATCCGCCGCGGCAAGCGCGGGGGCATCGTTCACGCCGTCGCCGATGACCCCGACGACGCGGGGCGTGCGGGCGCTGCCCGTGGCCTTGAGCCGCCGGACGTGCTCCACCTTGTCTTCGGGCAGGAGATCGGCGTGGAACTCATCGAGGTCCAGTTGCGTGGCCACGCTGCGGGCGGTGCGCTCGTTATCGCCGGTGAGCATGACGACGGGGCGCACGCCCAGTTCGTGCATGCGTTGCACCAGGCACTCGGCGCCGGGGCGGACAGCATCGGCCAGAACGACCACGGCCGCGCCACCGTCGTAGGCGCAGACGACGCCGATCTGCCCGCGGTGCTGCACGCCGCCGAGGGTTTCTTCAACCTGCGCGGAGACGGCGGCGGAGAGGTGTGTGCCCACGTGGGCGAGCGAGCCGAGGTGAGCGGGCCTGCCGAGGATGGTGGCGCTGAGGCCGCGCCCGGGGATGTATTTCACGTCGGTGGCGGTGGCGGGCTCGATGCTGCGTTCGGTGGCGGCGCTCACGACGGCGACGGCGATGGGGTGGGTGCTGTGCTGCTCCAGACCCGCGAGCACGGCGAGGGCATCCGGCCCGTGCCAGTTGACGGGGTGGACCTGCATCACACGCGGGCGGCCGATGGTGAGCGTGCCGGTTTTGTCGAAGACGACGGCGCCGAGGCGGGCGAGGCGTTCCATGGCCTGGCCGCCCTTGAAGAGCACCCCGCCCCGTGCCGCGCGGCTGATGGCCGCGAGCGTGGCGGTGGGTGTGGCGATGACCAGGGCGCAAGGTGAGGCGACGATGAGGAGCGTCATGGCCGTGAACGCGGCTTCTTTCATGGGCACGCGCAGGAGGAGGGCCCAGATGGCGAAGACGGCGAGGCTCACGACGACCACGCCGATGGAGTACGGCTGCGAGAGACGATCGATGAGGCGTTGGACGGGCTGGCGCTGCTTCTGGGCGGTGGTGACGAGTTCGACGATGCGCTGGAGGGAGGATTGTGCCGCGGGGCGGAGGACGGCGGCCTCGACCGGGTTGGCGGTGTTGATGGTGCCGGCGTAGACCTCGTCGCCGCTGCACACGTCGCGGGGCTGGCTTTCGCCGGTGAGGTTGGCCTGGTCGAAGGCGGTTTCGCCCAGCGTGATGCGGCTGTCGGCGGGGACGATCTCGCCGGGGAGGATGCGGATGCGGTCGCCGGGCATGAGCGATTCGGGCGCGACGGATTCCCACACGCCTGTGGTGGCGCTCCATCGCTGGGCGCTGGTGGGCATGAGTCGGGAAAGGGCCTCGACGCTGCGGGTGGTGCGCTCCATGGCGAGGTCTTCGAGCGCGCCCGAGAGCGTGAACAGGAAGAGGAGAAGAGCCCCTTCGGCGGGAGCGCCGAGCGCCGCGGCCAGAACGGCACCGAGGACCATGAGCACGTCGATATCGAACTTCTTCTTGGCCAGCGAGGCCCACGCGGCCCGCCCGCCGAAGATGAGGCCGACGCCGAGGCTGTGCCAGAGGAGCGCGCGGCCGATCGTGGCCGCGAGGCCTTCACCCCCCAGCCAGCCGAGGGCCGCGCCCGCGGCCAGAAGAACGCCGCAGACAATTGCGCCGACGAGTTCGGCGCGGGGGCCTGAGAACCACGCGGCGACCGGGGCCGGGATGGTGGGTGGTGTGGTGTGAGCCGCGGTGCCGGTCATGGGTGAAGATTATCGACCGTTCTGCGTGGGCATCAAAGTGCGACCGGAGCGGTCGGGCTTCGATGGCAAAAACGAAAACCGCCCGCGAGAACCACGAGCGGCCGTTGGGAACTGTCCTTGGCGAACGCGAGACGGACCGTTCAGAGCGAAGTCGGCCAGATCGCGGCCGAGTTGCGCATCAGGCCGTTAGCCTGCACGGCCAAGGCCACCTGACCCGTCGGCATCCGACGGGCAGGAACCTGCGTGGCCACGTTGAGTTTGTCCCACACGCGGCGGAGTGATGACCGCAGCCCGGATGTGGACGCGGCAAGGGCCGAAGAGGCACGAACGGTGGAAACGCTTGGCATAGAAACTCCCTCAAGACCACTCTCGACCCAAGTCTACCCCACGTTTAGCGTTACCGCAAGGTATTCATCGGTGGAATCGCTCGTCCTCTCTAGGTTTGTATGGATTATGTAAGGATTATTCGAACTCTGGGGCGTGCCCGTCTTCCGCCAATGCCCGGTGCCTGATGTCGAGGAGTCGCTGTGGCAACCCCCGTGCCTTCCCTGTTCACCGCATGGCCGCGTCGAGTTGGGCCTTGTCGCCCGCGTTCAAGCCCTCGACGGGGATGTCCTTCACCAGCGAGTCGATGATGATGTCGGGCGTGACCTGATCGGCCTCGGCGTTGAAGTTGGTGAGGATGCGGTGGCGGAGGATGGGGCGCACGACGCTCCGGATGTGCTCGGCCGTCACGTGCGTGGAGTTGGTGAGAATCGCGCGGGCCTTCGCCGCCAGCACCAGGTACTCGCTGGCACGCGGCCCCGCCCCCCAGCCCACGTACTGCTGCACGATCTTGGGGCGGGCCATGCCGCCGTCCATCGGCTCCTTCACGCGCGTGGCCCGCACTAGGCGCAGGGCGTAGCGGATCAGGTGGTTGGCCACGGGCATGGAGCGGACCAGTTCCTGCACGCGCTGAATCTCGGCGCCGGTCATCACGCTGGTGGGGGCCTGGTGGCCCGTGCCGGTGGTGCGCTGCACGATCTCGAGTTCCTCATCCGCCGAGGGGTAGCCGATGTTGATCTCGAA
>CAZNEU010000133.1:0-6966 GCA_964571915.1 uncultured Phycisphaeraceae bacterium | reverse complement strand
CCGCGTTGCCCGTGGCGGGGAGGACCGGGTTGGGCCTGTTGTTGAAGTTGGCGGTGAAGACCGGCACGCCGCCGGGGAAGGAGAGGCCGTTGCCGATCAGGATGACGCCGATCTGGCCGTCGACGGGGAGGATCTGGCCGGTGTCGTTGAGGAAGACGAACTCAAACTTGCGGGTGGCCCCGAAGCCGAAGGCCTGCAGGCGGTTGGACTTGAAGAGCACGCGGTCGCTCGTGATGAAGTTGCCGCGCACTTCGAGCGACGCGCTGGAGGCGACGCCCGCGTTGTTGATGACGGCCTGGAGCGTGAAGAGCCTGTTGCCCAGCGCGTTGGTGCCGCCGAAGCCGGGGAAGTTGAGGTTCTGGCTGAGGCCCGTGGCACTGAACGCGCCTGAGCCTGCGTTGTATGTGACGTGGACGAAGCCGGCGGAGGCATCGGGCAGGCCGCCAACGAGGTTCAGGGGGGCTGCGAACGCCGCGCTTGCAAGGGCAAAGGCAGCACACGACGCGATAGCGACGGATCGAAACATGCTCTCTCCTCTCGAAGGTCGCGCTTCCGCGCAACGAAAATCCACTCAGGGAAATATACCCGCAAACGGGTACCTGTCAGCCTTGCGGTGGGGAATGCGGGGTATTTTTTCAGATTCCCGCGTCTTGGGGGTACGAGAACTGCCGGGGGCACACGGGGATTGTGAAAATAGGTAATCTGAGGTAGGTTGGGTCGCAAACCGCCCGAGTGCGGTGGTCTCGGAACTGTGCCGCGTGATTCCCTACATTCACACGATGAACCCACAGATTCTGGAGACACCGATCACGCCCCAAGACGTTCTGGCCGCGGCGGAACGCTTCCGGGCGGATTACCGGGCCGTGCGCGACCAGATTGGGCGGGCGGTGGTAGGGCAGACCGCGGTGGTGGACGGGGTGCTTGCGGCGTTGTTCTGCGGCGGGCACGTGCTGCTGGAGGGTGTGCCGGGTGTGGGCAAGACGCTCTTGGTGCGGTCGCTGGCGCAGGCGGTGGACCTGTCGTTCGGCCGGGTGCAGTTCACGCCCGATCTGATGCCGGCGGACATCACGGGGACGACGGTGGTGATGGAGTCTCGCGCGGCGGGCGGCGAGACGGTGCGGCAGTTTGTGTTTCAGCGCGGGCCGGTGTTTGCGCACATCCTGCTGGCGGATGAGATCAACCGGGCCACGCCCAAGACGCAGTCGGCGATGCTGGAGGCGATGCAGGAGTTGAGCGTGACGGTGGGGGGCAAGACGCACGCGATCGAGCCGCCCTTTTTCGTGATGGCGACGCAGAACCCGATTGAGCAGGAGGGGACGTACCCGCTGCCGGAGGCGCAGTTGGACCGCTTCTTCTTCAAGTTGACCGTCGGGTACGCCAACCGGGAGCAGATGAGCGAGATTCTGGACCGGACGACGGCCGGCGCAACCCTGCGGGTGGAGCGGTGCATGGACCGCTCCTCACTCCTGGGGCATCAGGCGCTGGTGCGGCGCGTGGCGATCGCCCCGCACGTGCGCGACTACGCGGTGCGGCTGGTGCTGGCCACGCACCCGAAGACCGACGGCCTGGGCGGGGGAGAGTTCGCCACGCCCATGGTGAACAGGTTTGTGCGCGTGGGGGCTTCGCCCCGCGCGGCCCAGGCGCTGGTGCTGGCGGGCAAGTGCCGGGCGTTGCTGGACGGGCGCGCGGCGGTGAGCACGGATGACCTGCGCTGGGCCGCGCTGCCGGCGCTGCGGCACCGGCTGGTGATGAACTTCGAGAGCCAGGCCGAGGGCGTGGCGAGCGAGGCGGTGGTGGCGAACATTGTGGACACGCTGCCGGTGAGCGGCGGGCTGTGAGCGTGGGGAGGCTGGGTGTGCGCGGTCCGAGAATAGGCGAGGGCTGTCAACCTGTGTGGGCGGCGTGAGCCGTGGAGGGCGCGTGTGCCCGTAGAATGGGAACCGGCTCGACCGGGGCCCGCTGGTGGACGATTTGCCGGTGGTTGCACATGGCTCAGGCGCATCCTTCCCAACCCGAGTGTGCGGAGATCGCCCGCGGCGAGCGGGAACTCGAAGCGCAGGTCGGGGCGTTGCTGGCGACCGTGGCGGCGACGACCGGGGAGATCGAGGCGGTGGCGGGGGAGGCGATGGGCGTGGTGCCGGTCGAGGCAAGTCTGGACGAGCAGGTGCGGGTTGCCCTGGTGGGGCCGTTGCCGCCCGCGGGGTTCGGTGCGCCCGTGGCGACGGACCCGCCTGTTGAACCGGCATCGATCGGGCCCGGGGTGGAGCCTGCGGAGCCCGAGATTCGAGAGATCGACCTTTCACTCGCGGCCAAGGTGCAGGCGCAGTTGGATGAGTTTTGCGACCCGGCGCAGGAACTTGCCGAGCCCGCCGCGCTGATGCTGCACGTGCAGATGCAGGATGCGCCCGCGGCTGATGAGGTGCTGCCCGTGGACGCGGCGGCGCAGCGAGAGCGCACGCCCGCCGCTGCGCCTGACGTGTTCGCGTCGCCCGCGCCGGCGGTGGGGGTGGCACCTGTCGCGCCGGCACCTGTTCCGGTTTCGGTTGCGGCCGGGGCGAAGGTGCCCGCGCGTGTGCCCGCACCTGTGCCCGCGGGTGTGCCCGGCGCGGTGGCGGCACGTGTGGCCCCGGAGCCCGCGGTGGCGAAGGTTGAAGTGGCGCGTGGCCCGTCGCTGGCGCGGCGGGTGGTGGAGTCGTTGGAGGAAGCGGCAGAGCCGCTGGCGTTGCGGCTGGGCGCCCTTCCGGTGATCCTGCGGCAGACGCTGGGGTGGGTGGGCGTGCTGACGCTGTTCAACGCGGGCGTGGTGTGGGTGTGGGTGCTGTTTGTGGCCCCGCGGGCGGATATTTCGGACGTGGACCCGCGGAGTTTACTGGTGGCACCGGTGGTGAAGGAAGCCAACGCGACCGGCGGCGAGGCGAAGAAGGATGCCGCGCACGGGGAGAAGAAGGGCGCCGCGAAGGACGGGCACGGCGCGGAGAAGAAGGCCCCGGTGAAGAAGGCGGAGAAGAAGAAGGACGATGAGGGCAAGAAGAAGGAGGCACGCGCCAGCGGCGCGGAGGCCAAGGGCGGCAAGAAGCAGGCGAGCGCGGGCGGACACTGAGAAGAGAGGGGACAGGTGAGAGGGGACAGGGGTCAGCGGGACTGAGGCACGGGCTCGCGTTCGGGCGGCGGGCCTTCGCCGATGGGCGGGGCCAGCACGAGGCTGGCGGACTTGATGATGATGGGTTCCAGGGGCTTGTCCTTGGGATCGACGGGCGAGGCGGCGATGGCACGCACGGTTTCGCCGCCGGAGACGACCTGCCCGAACGCGGTGTAGGCGCCGTCGAGGGTGGCCGCGGCGGGGCGTGAGAGCGAGATGAAGAACTGCGACCCCGCCGTGTCGGGCTGCGTGAGGCGGGCCAGGGAGACGATGCCGAACTCGTGCCGCAGGGTGCTGGGTTCGAGCGCGATGGCGAAGCCGGGGCCGCCGATGCCGGTGCCCAGCGGGTCGCCCCCCTGGATCATGAACGGCGAGCCGGAGGGGGTGGTGGCGATCACCCGATGGAACGTGGTGGTGGCGTAAAAGCCGCCTTCGACCAGTTGGCGGAAGTGCCAGGCGGTGTTGGGCGCGCTATCGGGGCGCAGGGCGATGGTGATGGGCCCGGCGGTGGTGTCGAGCAGCACGCGCTGGTCGGTGTAGATGCGCAGGCCCGAGTACGCCACCTTGGCGGGCGGTGTGAAGCGGACGCTCAGGCCGCGCGGGTCGGTGATGGCGGCGCGGCTGGGGGTGAGAAGGGGCTGGAGCACCAGCGGCGCACGGACGCGATGCCCGCCCGAGACCAGTTGCACGCAGAGGAGTTCGGGCGGCTGCTCGGGCGATTGGCGGGTCCACAAGATTGGGAAGAGTGTCGAGAGATCGACCAGCCCGGCCACCACGGGGACGCGGCCCAGCGTGGTTCCCGGTGCGCCGGGGTCGGCGGGGCGGATGAGTTCCAGTTCCAGGTCGGGCGGGCGTGGGGCGGGCGTGTCGCGCGAAATGCCCGCGGGCGGTGGCGCGGCAGGCTCGATGCGGATGGGGATGGGCCGGTCAATGAGGTGGTAGACCTGCGAAGCCGAGAGTTGTGCCGGGCAGGCGCGGGCGCAGCAGAGGGCAAGGGCGACAACGAGGAATCGGGTGGCCACGCCCAAGCGTAGAGCGGGCGGCGTGCTACTTGGGCGACGGCGACGGCCAGGCAGCAGTATCGAGCGTGGCGGGCTGGGGCTGAGCCTGCCACGGGAAGGCGGGACCCGGCCACGATGAGCGGCTGCCGCGCGGGTTGGTGCGGGTCAGCGCGAGGGCGAGGCGGCCTTGGGCATCCAGCGTGCCGGCGGGGATGGGGAGACGCGCGAGCCAGCGGTGTGGCGAGCGGGCGATGCGGAGGGCTTCGGGCTGGGCGTGGGGGCGCAGGAGCGTGCCGCCGGAGAGGATGGTGAGGTCGGGTTCGGTGGCGGTGGTCTGGGTGAACCAGACGCGGACGATGTCGGCATCGGGCTTGCCCGGTGCGTCGGGGTCGGTGCGGGCCTCGACCCAGAGGCACCATTCGTCGGCGCGGCTGTCTTTGGTGATGAAGGCGGCGGTGGCCCAGAGGGCATCGCCCGAAGCACGATCGTCGGAGGGGCGCGACTGGGCACGGGTCCACGCGGTCATGATCCATTCTGCGTGGAAGGGGCCGGTGTTGAGGCCGGGTGGAACCACGGAGAGCGTGCCGGCATCGGTGGGGGGCGGGCTGATGAGCGTGGGCACTGCTGGGCAGGAGCGGAGCCACGCGCCGGCCTTGGCGGCCCGCTCGTCGGGTCCGGCGCGGTCGTCGAGCAGGGACTCAAGAAGTTCGGCAACCTCGTCTTCCTCGGTGGGCCAGAAGGGAACGAACAAGGGGCCGTCGGCTTCGCGCTGTGGCTGGGCCGGGGCCAGGGCCATCAGGCGGCTTGCGACGGCGTGTGCGCGCGCGGGGGCCGTGGCCGAGAGCGTGCCCAGCGCGACGAACCAGCGGAGGGCGGTTTGTTCGGCGAGGGCCTCGGCCACGCGGTCTCCGGGCCGGCGTGTGCGAACGCTGCCGGGCTGGCCCGCGAGGCGGGCGCGGACGGCGGTCTCGCCCTCCAGGGCGCGCAGCAGCGGCTCGGCCCGCCAGCGCTGCGGGGGCGAGTCGAGCATGGGTTCGAGCATGGAGACGAGCACGGTGGCCGCGGCGGTGTTGCCGGCGAGGGGTCGAAGAACGTGGGTGGCGGCGTCGTTCAGCACGCCCGTGCCGAGAGCGACCTCTGGCGGCGCGGACTGGATGGCGAGGCGCTCGGACCCGATCTCGATGGCCTGGAGGAGGGGCGCGGCGCTGATGTCGATGGCGACCACCCACGCCGCGACATCCGGCGCGCGTGAGTCGGTGAGCGAGCGGGCCACCCACAGGCCGGGACGGCCCATCCAATGGGCCGGCGCGAGCGCCTCGGAGGGACGATGGTCGAAGTCGATACCCAGGCAGACCAGTTCGGCCGGAAGAGGCGTGCCGCCGGGGCCGCGAACGGGCGGGCAGACGGGCGGCGTGGTGGTGCCGATGCGCACGGGCACCACGAGGCGGGTGGCGGCGGGGCGGATGAGGATGGCGCGCCCCGGTGCGGCCACACGCACGCCCGCTTGGGGCAGGGCATCGGGCTGGGCGGCGTGGCTGAGCGCGGCGGTCGTCGCGGCCACTGCGGCGAGGAGCGCGGGCGACCAAAGAACGATGGAGCGACCGCGAGTATTCGGACGTGGCTTTCGCGCAGGGCGTGCGCGAGCGGGGTCCGGGGCGGCGGTGGAGGAGAAACTCGTGGTGTCTCGCAAGTGGTTCATGGGCCGATCCGATAAGGTTACGGCTCACGGGGCTGGTTGCAGACCGCGGGCGTGCCGGCGCGGGCGAGCGTCGGGCCTGGCCTGCGACCGCGGGAATGTGCCATGATCTCGTGCCTGCCAAACGGTTCGGTCCGCTTCCGCGTGTTTCTGCCGCACGCAACGAGCGTGCAACTGGTGGGCACGTTCACCGATTGGCGTGGGCACGCCGTTTCGATGGACCGGCAGCACCCGGGGTGGTGGCAGGTCGAGGCGAACGTGCAGAGCGGTGAACACCAGTTTTGCTACCTGGTGGACGGCCACCTGTGGCTGGCCGACTACGCGGCCCACGGGGTGAAGTTGAACGGCTACGGGGGCTGGGTCAGCCGATTGCAGGTGGAGGCAGCAGCCGCGGCGGGCATCGAGGCCCCGCTGGCCATGGCGGCCTGAGATTGCGGGGCGGAGGGTGGGAGGAACAACCCGGTGCTCTCGGCGAGGCACGGACCAGAGGGTTTGTGCCTCGTTGCTTTTTACGGTACGCCGGGGCACACTGGCGCGATGCGGTTGCGGGTCGCTGGAGCGGCCCGTGCGGGGGCGGCGTGTCCGGGCGGGGAGCGAGACCTGATCGATGAGCACCCACCGTGTGTATGTGGATCGTGAGTTGAGCGCGGGCGATGTGGGCTCCACCGTGGTGGTGGAGGGCGACGAGGCGCGGCACGCCGCGAGCGTGAAGCGATTGACGGTGGGTGAAGCCGTGGACGTGCTCGACGGGCTCGGGTCGGTCGCGTCGTGCGTGGTGGAGCGGATCGAAGCGGGCAAGGGCAAGCGTTCACCGGTGGTGCGGCTGGCGGTCCGGGCGGTGGAGCGTGTGCCGCAGGTGCGGCCGCGCGTGAGGGTGCTGGCGCCGATCCCCAAGGCCGATCGGCTGAGTTGGATGATCGAGCAACTCTCGCAGGTGGGCGCGGCGAGTTGGACGCCGCTGACGACGGCCCGCTCGGTGGGCGCGGCGGCGGACCTGCGGCCGGATCGGTTGGCGCGGATCGCGCGCGAGGCGGCAAAGCAGTGCGGGAGGGCGTACACGTTGGTGGTGGATGCACCTGCGGACCTGGGCACGCTGGACCTGGGTGAGATGGGGCGCTGCGGTGGCGTGT
>CAZNEU010000132.1:0-5184 GCA_964571915.1 uncultured Phycisphaeraceae bacterium | reverse complement strand
CCTCTGCGCCTCGGTGTCCAATGCCTCCCGGTCGTGATCCGCGTTCCTCCGCGTCCAATCTGCCTTGAATCCGTGTTCATCCGTGTTGATCTGTGGCCAGTCCGGCCTTCCCCCGCCCCGCCGGCGTGCGAATAATGACGGCGGACACCTCCAGAGGAGCGCCCGCCATGAGCACGCACGCCACGCACGCCACCACGCCATCCGCCGCGACACCTGGACCCGGCGCGATCAAGGGCCGCACCGCAACCGGCACGGCGGGGGGGGGGGGCGCGGGGGGGGGCGGTCGCTGCTTCAACTTCGGGGCCGGGCCCAGCGTGCTGCCCGAGGAGGTGATCCGGCAGATTCAGGAAGATGTGTGGAACTACAAGGGCAGCGGCATGGGCGTGCTGGAGATCAGCCACCGCGCATCGCACTACGACGCGATCGTGGCCGAGACCGATGCCACCATCCGCGAGATCGGCAGCATCCCCGCGAACTACAAGGTGCTCTTCATGACCGGCGGGGCCACGGGCCAGAACTGGATCGTGCCCGCGAACTTGTTGCCCAAGGGCGGGACGGCGGACTATGTGAGCACGGGCTATTGGAGTGAGGGGACGATCAAGGACGCGCAGCAGTATTGCGCGGCCCACAATGCGGCGGCCGTGATTCATGTGGCGGCGAGCAGCAAGGACAAGAACCACTCGTACATCCCGGCGGATGCACAGATCAAGTACTCGGCCAGCCCGGCGTACATCCACATCACCAGCAACAACACGATCTACGACACGCAGTGGCGGCGGCTGCCCGCCGTGCCCGCCGGTGTGCCGATCATCGCCGACGCCTCCAGCGACATCTTCTCGGAGCCCATCGACATCAGCAGGTACGGCGTGCTCTACGGCGGCGCCCAGAAGAACATGGGCACCACGGGGGCCACGTTCGTCATCATCCGCGATGACCTGATCGAGCGCGGCAACACCGACATCCCCCGCATGGTGCAGTACCGCACGTTCGCCAAGGAGGAGAGCCGCCCCAACACGCCCCCCCACTTTGCCGTCTACACCGTGGGCCTCATGGCCAAGTGGATCAAGGCCCAGGGCGGGCTGACGGCCCTCGCCAAGCGCAACAAAGAGAAGGCCGCGTACATCTACGACGCGCTGGATGCCGCGGCGGGGTTCTGGGTGGGCCACGCCCGCAAGGAAGACCGCTCGCTCATGAACATCACGTTCCGGGCCAAGGGCGTGGAGGGGAGCGGGGGTGACGCGGGCGCGGCACTGGACAACAAGTTCATGGCCGAGGCCAAGGCCGCGGGCTGCGACGGCCTCAAGGGCCACCGCGCCACCGGCGGGATGCGGGCCAGCACCTACAACGCCTTCCCTGCGGAGGGGTGCAGAGTGCTGGGTGAACTCATCCGCGACTTTGCCAAGCGCAACGGCTGAGCCAGCCGGCCCTGAGCCTGTCCGTCTCAACGCCGCGCGCCCATGATGGGTCCGTCATGGTGTCGCCCGCGTGAAACGAAACCGCCCGCGGCAGCGGGCCGCGGGCGGTGGGGTTGGGTGACGCTGGTTCGACCGCCCGCTCCTCAGCGGCGGCGGCGGTAGGCCACGATGCCAGCAACGAGCGCCAGCGCGGCGGCGCCGGGCGTCGGGATGGCGCACTCGATGGCCGTGAGGGCAACGTTGAAGCCTGCGCCGTAGTCGGTCTGGAGCGTGCCCGTGCCGTCCTGCCAGATGCGCTTGATCATGTCCATCGCCGGTGCGGCCGGGTCGATGAAGTCGATCGTGGCGTTCTCGGTCATCTGGATGATGTTGTCCATGTTCTGGTCAACCCAGTGGAAACTGGTGAGGGTGAGCGCATGGCCGATGCCGCCGGCGTTGGGCAGGATGCCGATCTCGACATTGCAGCCCCTGGTCAGAGCATCAAAGAAGAACTGCCAGGTCGGCTTCACCTGCTCGATGTCCGCGTTCGCGCCGGTGTACAGGGCCGACTGACCGTCCACACCCACGAGGCCCGGTGCCTTGGCCGCAATCCACGAACTCTTGCCGTCGATCCAGCCGTTGGCGCCCGTGCCCGCATTGCTGGTGGAGCCCATGTGGTTGTTGCCCAGGTCCGAGGCGGAGGTCGTCGGGTTTGCGCCCGTCAGCATGTTGCCCAGGAACGGGTTGGTGTTCTGCAGCCATGTGAACGAGTTCATCGTGGCCGTGGGCACGCAGCTGTTCTGCCCACCCCCGCCCGGGTTCAAGGGTACGTTGGCCTGGTCGATGCGCCCGAACTTGCTCGTATCAAGTTGGACGTGGTACACGGTCGCCGAAAACGCCGCGCCGCCCGAGAGCAACACGAGCGCAACTGCGAAAAACGATCCCCTTCGAGCATTCATGGCTCTCTCCTCAATTCTGCGGACCGGCCCCGCGCGACTCGCCCGAGGCACGACCGCACAGCGCGAGAATAACGCACTTTTCTCGGCCCTGCACGCGGGATCGGGGAATTTTCCTAAGATTGCGAACCCCGCCGTAGCCCAAATCAGGGGGAGCCGCGCGACCGGCCCTCCTACGCCATCCGTGCCGGGGCGGCGGCTCGATCGCGAGCGTAACATCAGGCCTGCTGGGGGGTTGGGCGTGTTTGGCGACCGCCCGGAACCCCGGCCCCCTCAGGTTTTCACCCCTCCCGCCGCCGATTCTGCCATGACCACCCGCCAGATCCAGTTCCGTGAGGCCCTCCGGGAAGCCATGGCCGAAGAGATGCGCCGCGACAAGCGCATCTTCCTCATGGGTGAAGAGGTGGCCCAGTACAACGGCGCGTACAAAGTTTCGCAGGGCATGCTCGACGAGTTCGGCCCCAAACGCATCATCGACTCGCCCATCAGCGAGAACGGCTTCGCCGGCCTCGCCGTCGGCGCGGCCATGTACGGCCTGCGCCCCATCATCGAGTTCATGTCCTGGTCATTCAGCCTTGTGGCGGCCGACCAACTCCTCAACAACGTCCCCAAGATGCTCTATATGTCCGGCGGCCAGTGGGGCTGCCCCGTGGTCTTCCGCGGCAACAACGGCGCGGGCGGCCAACTCGGCTCCACGCACTCGTGGACGGTCGAGGCGCTCTACTCGAACGTGCCCGGCATGAAGATCGCGATCCCCAGCAACCCCTACGACGCCAAGGGCCTGCTCAAGACGGCCATCCGCGACGACGACCCGGTCTTCTTCCTTGAAAACGAGCGCATGCTCAGCGACAAGGGCGAAGTGCCGGAAGAGGAATACACGATCCCCTTCGGCCAGGCGGAGTTGCGGAGGGGGCAGTGGGATCAGCCCGCCGACTGCACGGTCGTATCGTTCGGTCGCCCCGTGAACTTCTGCATGGAAGCCGCGGATGAACTCGCCAAGGAAGGGATCAGCATCGACGTGATCGACATGCGGACGATCAAGCCCCTGGACACGCCCGCGATCGTGCGGAGCCTGAAGAAGACGGGCCGCATCGTGGTGGTGGACCAGTGCTGGCCCTTCGCCAGCGTGGCCAGCGAAGTCATCACGCAGGTCTGCGAGAGGGCCTTTGACTACCTCGATCACCAGCCGCTGCGTGTGAACTCCGACGATGTGCCCAGCCCGTACGCCAAGAGCCTGGAGGCGGAATACCTGCCGCACAAGGGCAAGATCATGGGGGCGGTCAAAGCCTCGCTCGGGAGGCTTTGACAGGGCCACATGGCACATATGCACAGGGCCACATCCGGAACTCATGGCGGGAGCAGGGCATGGGACGACTGAAGGCAGAAACACTGGTGCGTGCCGAGATCTATTCCGATCGGGTGCTGGATGTCGTGCAAGCACTGGAGCAGACCGGGACGCCGAAACGCATCGTCGATCAGCTCGCGGGCTCGGGCACGTCCGTGGGCGCGAACCTGTTCGAGGCGGACGAAGCTCTGAGCCCCAAGGATTTCGTGAGGTGCTTGGGAATCGTCAACAAGGAACTCAACGAGACGCGCTTCTGGTTGCGGTTGGTTGAACGCCGCGGCTGGGTAACGAACGCGAAACTGGGCCCGCTGGTGGCGGAAACGCTCGAACTCAAGGCAATGTTTGGTGCGATGATATCAAGAACCCGCGCCCGTCAAATCGTGAAGGATTGAATGTGGCCCTGTGCGAATGTGCCATGTGGCCTTGTGAGTAAGCCATGCCCAAGAACCTCTCCATGCCGCGCCTCTCCGACACCATGGAGGTCGGCACCATCGTGAAGTGGCACGTCAAGCCGGGCCAGAACGTCCGCTCGGGCGATGTCGTGGCCGACATTGAGACCGACAAGGCCACGATGGAACTCCAGACGTTCGACGACGGCACCGTGGGCGAACTCGCCGTGAACGAGGGCCAGTCGGTGCCCGTGGGCACGCTCATCCTCAGGTGGGAGGGCGGCGAGGCCGCGCCCGCGAGCGCCTCCAAGGATGCACAAGCCACGGCCGCGGCGAACGCACCCGAGAAATCCGCCGCCACGCCCGCCGGTGCCGTCGCACAAGCGGCACCCGCAGCGCACAGCAACGGCAGCCACGAACGAGTTTTCGCGTCGCCATTGGCCCGCAAGATCGCGGACGAAACCGGCATCGACCTCAAAGCCGTCCAGGGCACGGGCCCCTCCGGCCGGATCGTGCGCAAAGACGTGGAGACGTTTGTGAGTGGTGCTCCGGGCGCGGCGTCGCCTCAGCCCGCCGTGCGCCAGCCGCCCGCCAGACTCACGCCCTCCAGCCCCTCCGCCGCGGCGGTGGTGCCCGGCTCCGCATTCACGCACTCCACGCTGCCCTTGCAGGGCCGGGTCGTGCCGCTCTCCAACATGCGGCAGACGGTCGCCAAGCGGCTGGTGGAGAGCAAGGCGACGATCCCCCACTACCAGGCGACGGTCGCCGTGCGCATGGATGCACTCCTGGCCCTGCGCACGCAGTTGAACGATCAACTCGCCGCGCAGGGCGTGAAACTGAGCGTGAACGATTTTCTGGTTCGGGCGTGCGCCCTGGCCATGCACCAGCACCCGCTGGTCAACAGCCGCTGGGGCAGCGGGGGCACGAGCGTTGAGGTGCTGCCAGCGGTGAACATCGGCGTGGCGATCTCCCTGCCCGAAGAACGCGGCGGCGGCTTGCTGGTCGCCACCATCCGCAACGCCGACCAACTCGGCCTGCGGCTCATCTCTCAGCAGACCAAGGCCCTGGCCGAGAAGGCCCGCACCAAGGGCCTCACCATC
>CAZNEU010000131.1:0-4066 GCA_964571915.1 uncultured Phycisphaeraceae bacterium | reverse complement strand
TGCTGGCCGAACTGGGCGCGATCTGCGACTTCCTGGACCGCGACCAGCCCCTGCGTGCGGCGCAACTCTTCGAGCGCGTCTTCAAGGTCCAGCACCTGCTCATCGAGCAGATCCCCCTGCTCGAAACGATGTTCTCCAGCGAGTTCGCCCGCTTCCGCAGCAACCTCGGCAGCGCCAGCGGCTTTCAGAGCGTGCAGTTCCGCGAACTCGAGTTCTTCATCGGCGCCAAGAACCCGCGCATGCTCGAACTCGTCGGCGACGACGACGCGGCACGCACCGCCATGGTGGTGGCCCTGGCCAAGCCCACGCCCTACGACCACTTCATCCGCCACCTCGCCAGAGAGGACGGCGGCGTGTTCGCGATTCCCCCCGATGCGCTCACACGCGACACCTCCAAGCCCCACGAGACCGACGACCGCCTGGTTGCGGCCCTGGTCGCGCTCTACCGCCGCCAGCAGGAGAGCCTCGCGGGCGAACGCTACTACGCCCAGTTCCGCGTGGCCGAGCACCTGCTGGAGTTCGAGGAAAAACTCGCCATCTGGCGTTTCCACCATGTGAAGATGGTCGAGCGCATGATCGGCGGGGGCGGCGGCACGGGGGGCTCGAGCGGGGCGAAGTATCTCGCCGCCACGCTCAATATCCGCCTCTACCCGGACCTCTGGGCCGTGCGCGACCGGCTGGGCGCGGCGTAGCGTGTGGTCCGGCGGTCGGGTGGTCCGGCGGTCCCCGCCGGCGGCACCCCGCGGTCCAGCCGCTCGCCCCTGACGCACAGGGGAAGTCTCCCCCATCGCAGAGGCCGCGCAAATGCGCCCAGAAGCAGGCATCGGTGCGCCTGCCCGACGGTACAATCCTTCGGCCAGCCCACGTTCCGGAATACGCACATGCCGCCACGATTTTTTCGAGTGTGCGCCGCCGCCGCGGGTGTCTTTGTGTCGCTCCTGTCTGGCGCGGCCAACGCCCAACTGCCCACGCCCCCGGCAGACGTGGCCGATGTGATCGACATCGCCACGGGCCTCACACAGCCGCTGTATGTGTGCTCGCCCCCGGGCGACACGGCACGGCTGTTCATTGTGCAGCAGAACGGCATCATCCTCGTCAAAGTGGGGGCGGGCGCCCCGACGATCTTCCTGAACGTCTCGGCCCGCCTCATCGGCTCCTCGGGCGAGCAGGGCCTGCTGGGCCTGGTCTTCGCGTCAGATTACACGACCAGCGGCGCGTTCTACATCAACTACACCGCCCCCGGCGGCGGCGCGGCGGGCCAGACCGTGATCGCCCGCTACTTCCGCAGCGCCGGCAACCCCAACCTCGCCGACAACGTCGAAACCCGCCTGCTCCTCATCGCCCAGCCCTTCGCCAACCACAACGGCGGCAACATGACCTTCGGGCCAGACGGCCTGCTCTACATCGGCACCGGCGACGGCGGCAGCGGCAACGACCCCAACAACGCGGCCCTCAACACGTCCAACCTGCTCGGCAAGCTCCTCCGCATCGACCCGACCACCGACGGCTTCCCCGCCGATGTCAACCGCAACTACGGCATCCCCGCCGGCAACCCCTTCGCCGTCTCGGGCGGGCTGCCCGAGATC
The DNA here is from genome assembly GCA_964571915.1 of uncultured Phycisphaeraceae bacterium. Taxonomy (GTDB): domain Bacteria; phylum Planctomycetota; class Phycisphaerae; order Phycisphaerales; family UBA1924; genus JAEUIX01. The sequence continues at coordinate 2,480 of CAZNEU010000131.1, read as the reverse complement.
TGGGCCATCGGCCTGCGCAACCCGTGGCGCTGGTGCTTTGACCGCACCACCGGCGACCTCTACATCGCCGATGTGGGCCAGGGCCTGACGGAAGAGATCAACTTCGTGCCCGGCAACGGCGGACCCGGCCGCAACTACGGCTGGCGACTGCGCGAGGGCAACGCCCGCCCATCGGCCTTCGCCAACGACTGGACGGCCTACGGCACCACCCAGGCCGCGTGGCAGGCGGTTACGACGCCCGGCAACACCTTCGGCGGCGACTATCTCGCCACGCTCACCGGCCCCGTTTACACCTACATTCACGGCACCGGCGCCCTGCAGGGCAACTCCGTCACGGGCGGTTATGTGTACCGCGGCCGCCAGGTGCGGGCCTGGCACGGGCGCTACTTCTTCGCCGATTTCGTCCGCTCGCGTCTCTTCTCCGGCGTGGTCTCCGGCGGCGTGTGGGGTTCGTTCCTCGATGTGTATTCCATCCTCAACCCGGCGTCGCCGGCCACCTCCATCTCGTCGGTGTCCAGTTTCGGGGAGGATGCCGCGGGCGAACTCTACATCGTGCAATACGGCTCCGGCGCCAGCGGGCGGGTGCGCAAGGTCGTCCCCACGTTCAGCCCGCTGGATGTGAACTACGACAGCGTCGTGAACCCTGACGACCTGGGGGACTACATCACGGCCTACTACCAGGGCTACATCGCCTGCGACTGGGACTTCAACGGCATCCTCAACCCCGACGACCTGGGCGACTACATCACCGAGTACTTCACGCTGTGAGCCGCGGCACGCGCCGTGACCGGCACTCGGGTGCTAGCCTCTGCCCATGAACCGCCCGTGCAAGGTCGGCCAGATCGAGATCGGCGCCGGCAGGCCGCTGGCCGTCATCGCGGGGCCGTGCGTGCTCGAATCGCTCGAACTCGGCACGCTCATCGGCCGCCACCTGCAAGGCATCTGCCGCGAACTGGGCCTGCCCTACATCTTCAAGGCCAGTTTCGACAAGGCCAACCGCTCCTCCATCAACTCGCCGCGCGGGCCGGGCCTGGAGCGGGGCGTGGCGTGGCTGCACGAGATCGGCCAGGACCTGGGCGTGCCCGTGACCACCGACATCCACGAGCCGGCCCAGGCCAGGGCCGTGGCTCGCCACGTCGATCTCCTGCAGATCCCCGCGTTCCTCTGCCGTCAGACCGATCTGCTCGTCGCCGCGGGCGCGGCGGCGGCCCAGCACGGGCGCGCGGTCAACGTGAAGAAGGGCCAGTTCATGAGCCCGCGCGAGATGGCCGGGGCCGTCAAAAAACTCGCCGAGGCGGGGTGCGCCAACGTCATGCTCACCGAGCGCGGCACCTTCTTCGGCTACGGCCGCCTGGTGAACGACTTTGTCGGCCTTGCCGACCTGATGGAACTCACGCACACCGCCGGCGATGCCCGACCCGTGCCCGTCTGCTTTGACTGCACGCACAGCACCCAGCATCCCGGCGATGGCGCCGGCGGCGAGGCGACGGGCGGGCGGGCCGAGCGCGCCCCGGCTCTGGCACGGGCCGCCGCGGCGGTGGGCGTGCACGCGCTGTTCCTGGAGTGCCACCCGGAGCCCAAGGGCGCGCTCTCCGACACGGCCACCATGATCCCGCTGGACCGTGTGGAGGGCGTGCTCAGGAGCGTTGCGGCGATTCGCAGCGCGCTCCAGGGCACCACCCTGCCATGACCGACCACGCCGCCACTACTTGTACGGCACCTCTTCCAGCATCAGCACTCGCGGCTTCTGGCCGAGCGAAACCACGTTGGAGCGGTCCACCACCATCACGTACCGCCGCGCCACGCTGGGTGTCATGGGGTCGGTCGGCGACAGGCCCTCCACATCGGTGCGCCGGTAGCCGTGCAGGACGAACCAGACGCAGAAGAGGTCGCTGCGAACGGTGATCGTGTTCATCACCGCGTCAGCGATCACGGAACCGCGCTCTTCGAGCGGGGGAGAGTTCACGCCGATGAACAGGTTGTTGTCGGTGGATTCTTCGCGTCGCGTGCGTACGCCGAAGCCGGAGACAGCCTTGAACTTGCCCGGGTAGCCTGGGAGGGGATCGGCGGTGAAAGGCAGGGGCTGCATCCGGTCCACACCGGTGCCGCGCACGTCAACCACGAGTGGGCGTGTGAAGCGGTCGATGCTCGAAGCCTGGATGGGGAAGGGCGGCGTGCCCGCTGGTTCCACGCCGCCCACGAGCGTGCCGTTGGAAACAAAGGGTGCCACGTCAATGCCGCCGTAGCGGGCCGACAGAATCTCGCCCACGCTCGCGAAGCCCGCCTGCTCGCGGATGCCCATGCGCCGCGTCCACACGGCCCGTCCGTGGGGGCCAACGGCTTGCTGCGGAGGGGGGGGGACGGTGGGGTTGGTCGCCACGCTGTCGCCCCGGATGTGGGCGTCGCGGGGCACTGCGGCGGCGGGCGGCCGGGGCTGACCGGCGCCACCCCGCGGCCGCCGGCCCACGGCCGCCTTGTCT
>CAZNEU010000130.1:0-5838 GCA_964571915.1 uncultured Phycisphaeraceae bacterium | reverse complement strand
GAGCGTTCCCAGGGCCGCCGCGGAGAGCACCGTGCCTGCGCCCAGCACCTCCGTGCCTGCGCGGGCGTTCTCCGCGCGCCGGCGGATGCTGTCGCCCGCGCGCAGCCGTGCCGCCGTGTTCGCTGGAATCGTGATGGCCTCGACACGAGCACTGTCCACCCGGCTCGTGTGCTCGACAACGTCCTCGCGAGCGACAACCAGTTCGGCCCCGCTCGCGCCCGGTGGCAGGGCCGCGCCCGTCGCGATGCGCACGGCACCGGGCTCAACGGGCATCGGCGGCGGCGCGGCACCGATGCGGGCCTCGCCGGCGACCGCCAACCTCACCGCGTCGGGGTTGCCGGCGCTGGCGTTGTGCGGGCTGGCAAGGTCTGCAAGGCGCACCGCGTAGCCGTCCATGGAGGCGTAGTCGAAAGCGGGGCTGTCGCGGTCGGCAACGACCGACTCCGCGAGAATGCGCCCGCGAGCGGCGGCGAGGGCGCACGCTTCGATGCGTCGGGGTGTGGTGTCGATCCGCAGGTGCGCAATCAGCCCCGCCACCGCCGCGGCGGGGGAGTTGAACACATATTCCTCTCCGCGAAAGCCCATACGAAAGCCTCCGCGGCAACGGTACACTTGCAACGTGATGCTCGAAGTCCTTCTCTTCGGCCCCGCCGCGCACGCCGCTCAGGCATCGCGGGTGCCTGTTGCGGTCGTGGTGTCGCCGCATGAGCACGCGTCGGGGCCGGCCGTGCGCGATGTGCTTGGTGCGCTGGGCGAGCAGCACCCGGCCCTGCGGGCCGCGCTCTCGGGCGCGCGGCTGGCCGTGAACCACGCCTTCGTAACGCCCGAAACACGGGTCGCGCCCGGAGATGAACTGGCCCTGATCTCGCTTGTGGGTGGCGGATGACGTGTTACGCGGCCATCGTAAACGGGCCGCTCACGCCCGAGGCTCAGGGCGAGGCGGTCGCGGCAGCGGGGGGGCCGCGGGACTTGGTCGTGCCGAGCCGAGACGGGACACGGGGTGCGGTGCTGCGGTTCGAGGGGATTGTCCGCCGCAGCGAGCCCTGCGCCCAGCGCGGCGGCGCGGCGGGCAACCTGCGCGCGCTCGACTACGAGACCTATGACCCCATGGCGCAGCGCGAGTTGGAGTTGCTGGCACGAGACGTGGGGGCGCGGCACGGGCTGATCTCGATCCTCGCCCTCCACAGCCGCGGGCGAGTGGCGGTCGGCGAGGTCTCGTTTGTGCTGGAGGTCGGATCGGCGCACCGTGCCGAGACACTGGCGGCGGCGGCAGAGTTCATCGATCGCCTGAAGCAGGACGTGCCGATCTGGAAGAAGCCCGTGTGGGCGTAGGCGGGCTGCGGTGAGTCTCGCGACGGTCGAACTCAGGACAGGACCAGTTTCGCACCGGCGATGAGCAGCACGGCCGCAAGCACGAATCGAAGCACGCGCTGGGCGAGAACGCGGCTGCCGAGGGACGAGCCGATCAACCCCCCCGCGCACGCGGCCACGGCCAGCACGGCAAGGGCGGGCGTGGGTGTCCAGCCCGTGGTGGCCTGCCCGCCCAGGCCCGACAGGGAGTTGACGAGGATGAACAACGAGGCCGTCGCGGCGGTCCGCTTGATGTCGGCCCAGTTGAAAAAGAGCATCATCGGGCTCAGAAAGATGCCCCCGCCCGTGCCCGTGATGCCCGAGATAAGCCCGATCACCCCGCCGCACGAGAGGGCGACGGGGAGGGCGGGCCCGCGCGGCGGTGTGGGCGTGGCCGGTGGCCAAAGCGCGGTCCAGGCCATGCGAGCCGCGCTCAACAGCAGCACGATCCCAATGGCGACCTTCAGCGGCCCGGGCGGAACGTGGATGCTCCCGCCGATGAACGCGGCGGGCACCGACGCAAGGGCGAAGGGCCAGAACAGTCTCCACGAGAAGTGCCCCGCGCGCGCGAACTGCACGAAGGCGATCGCCGCGACCAGCACGTTGATCGCCAGCGCCGTCGGACGCATGATCAGCGGATCAACCCCCATGAGGGCCATGACCGCGAGGTAGCCCGATGCCCCCGCGTGCCCCACCGATGAATAGAGCGCCCCGACCACGAGGAACAGCAGCGCGAGGATGAGAATGGCGTCGGGGGGCATGGTGTTCGCGGCGTGTGAGGCCCCGCGAGCCTAGCCGCCAATGGCCGACATCGGCCGCGCCGGTTGCCGGAACGTGGGCGAGGTGATGCCGTGGCCGGCCTGCTTGGTCCACGTCGCGTCGATCAGGAAGTTCGCCAGGTCCGCGTCGCTCGCGCCCGCTCGAAGGGCCGCGAGCAGGTCCCACTCGGTGGTGCTGAACAGGCAGGGGCGGACCTTGCCGTCTGCCGTGAGGCGCAGGCGGCTGCACGCGCCGCAGAAAGGGCTGCTGACGGGCGCGATGAAGCCCACCCGGCCCGGGCTGCCATCGGCAAACGTGAAGTTGCGGGCTGTGCTGGAAGGGTCGCCGCCGTCGCACGGAAGGAGCGGATGGCACCGCTCGATGGCCGCGCGAGTCTCGGCGGCAGAGACCCACTTGTCGGGGTTCCAGGCGTGGCCGGAGTCCAGGGGCATGTACTCGATGAAGCGCACGTCGATGCCGTACCGGCGCGCCAGCCCGGTCAGGTCCGGGGCCTCGTCGTCATTGAATCCGCGGATGAGCACGGCGTTGAGTTTGAGCGGCGTGAGCCCCTCGGCCAGGCACGCCTCCACGCCCGCAAGCACGTCGGCGGGCGAACAGGTGGAGCGCGTGAGCCGCGCGAAACGGTCGGGGCGGAGCGAGTCGATGCTGATGGTCGCGCGGCCCAGGCCCGCGGCCTTCCACTCGCGCAAAGACTCACGGCTCAGGAGTGAGGCGTTGGAGATGAGCGCAATCTCCACGGCGGTTGACCCGCGGATGCCCGCGATGATGGGCGTGAGTTCGGGGTGCAGGGTGGGCTCGCCGCCCGTGAGGCGGACTTTGCGCACTCCCAGCGTCTCCGCGACGCGCGCGACGCGAACGACTTCTGCGGTCGTCATCAGCGATGCGGCGGGCGCAAAGCGGACGTCGGGCTCCATGCAGTACACGCAGCGGAAGTTGCACCGATCGGTGATGCTGATGCGGAGGTCGCGGATCACGCGCCCGTGCGAGTCGATCATGCGACCCCCGGCCCGGACGTGGGCGGGTGCGGCCGGCGGGACGCCGCCAGCCTTCGCCTGCGCGGACCCGGCGAACTGCGGGAGCGACAGCCCGTCGCCCGACCCGCGGCGAGCGGGCGTGGTGGGTGGTGTGCGTGGCGGGGCCAGTATCAGCAAACATGCCCTCCGACGGCCCCGGGGCCGCAATGTGCGTACACCACCGCCACCAACGAAAAGCGGGAGACACCCGCACGGAGAGTCTCCCGCGGAAGCGGAGAGGGGGAGATTCGAACTCCCGATGACGCAAGCGCCATACTAGTTTTCGAGACTAGCCCATTCAACCGCTCTGGCACCTCTCCCGATGGACCGCAGGCCTGATCCTTGGTTCGGCACAAGGCAGGGTCAACTTTGGTGAGAACGGAATGGGTCCTGAGTGCTGGGTCCTGAGTCCTGGGTCGCTCCGTGCCCGGTGCCTCCGTGCGTTCACGCTACTTGATCCCCATCCACGGCAGCACGAACACTTCCACCAGTTTGTCGCCGATGCCGATGAGCGCGGCACCCGCGATGATGCCCGCGCAGATCGGTTCGTGGCTCTGCACCCAGAGCGTGTGGCCGGTGGTGCCCGGCTTCTTGCTGTACAGCCGGTTCAGGCCCAGGAACATCAGCGAGCCGATGAACATGGCGAACGTGGCCGCCGGCGGAAGCACCACACCAAGGCCGATGCCTACGGGTGAGAGCGGGAACTTGCCCTTGGTCCTGATCCGGAGCAGCTCGAACGCCACCGCCACGATCGTCGCGATCGCCAGCGACCACTGGATCGACGGTGTCAGCCCCGCCAAGCCCTTGGCGATGATGTCGGCCACGCCCTTCCATTGCAGCGCGGCGGGGAAGGTGAACTGCTCCGTCACCATCGACTGCGTCAGCGGGACAGTCGGGTCGTCCTTGGCCTTCCGCAGGAAGAGCGCAAAGAACAGCGGCGTGCTGGCCGCGGCACCGGCGATGATGCCGATGACGTGGCCCACCGCCTGCTGGCGGGGCTTGGCCCCCAGCATGTAGCCGGGCTTGATGTCGCTGAGCAGGTTGGCCGAGTTGCTGGCGACCTCGGCGGTGATGCCCGCCGTCATGAGGTTGGTGGCGGGGTTGGTGGGCTGAATGGCCCCGAACGTGAACTGCGTGATCTTGCTGAGGGCCCCCGTGGGCGTCCAACTTGTCAGGGCCATGGCGTTGGTGCAGATCAGCGAGAGCGCGAACGTGAGCGGCAGCGACAGCAGCGCCAGCAGCCACGGCACCCCGAACCAGTCGTGGGCCATCCACGCGGTGAGCGCGGCACAGATCGGCAGGCCGATGTAGGAGTATTTCAGCGGCAGTTCGATGTGCCTGAGCACGTCGCCGCCCGCGGGCCGCTTGGAGAACATGCCCGTGAACGCGCCGATCAGCACCTTGGGCTTGGCGAAGAGGGCCACCAGCGAGCCCACCACCATGATGCCCACGCCCCACCAGATGGCCCACTGGTTCACGATCTCGGCCCGGCCGAACGTGGCGACGCCCGCGGCGTTCACCTTGCCCACGATGTCGCCGCGCTGGATCATCCACGGAGCCAGAAACACAAAGTTCACCACGGCCCCCACGAGCAGGCTGGTGCTGGTCTTGATGCCCATGAGGCCGCCCGTGCCGATCATCGCGAGGTCGAGGGTGGGCCACAGGGCCAGGTCCTGCAGTTTCACGCCGTTGATCGTCGGGCCGGACCCCGGCCAGAAGCGGAAATACAGCCCCGAAAGCCGTTCGTTGAGGAACCAGTAGGCCTGCCGCCCCAGGCCCGCGACCCAGAACAGTTTCATGTACGCCTCGCCCGCGCACACCTGCAAGAAGGCCGTGAGCAGGCCCGCCACCGCCAGGGCCTTGGCCTGAAGCAGGCCCGCGCCGGCCCCGCCGGTGTGGAGCGTGTCGAGCACCACGCCGCAGGCACGCCCCTCCGGGAAGGGCTGCTGCTCATCGTTGATGAACCGCCGCTTCATGGGGAAGGCCACCAGCACGCCCATGATCGAGAGCACCACGTTCCAGAGCATGATCTGGTGCCACGGAATGACCTCGTTCTTCACCCACATGTAGGCCACGATGCTCGACACCATGGGCGCCGTCATGTAGCCCGCGCTGGTGGCGATGCTCTGCATCGCGTTGTTCTCGAGGATCGTGAAGTCTCGGGCCAGCCGCATGGCCGAGAGCACCTTGAACGCGCCGAAGGCCACGATCACGCTGGCCAGCCCCACGCCCAGGGAGATGCCCGTCTTGGCGCCCACATACAGATTCGTCGCCGACATGATCCCGCCGATGAGAAACCCCGTCGTGGCCGCTCGCAGCGTGAGTTGCGGCATGTCGCCGCGGAAGACGTTGGTGAGCCACCAACGGTCCTTCTCTTCGCGGGTCCAGGTCTGAATCTGCTCGGCGGTGAGTTGCTGGATGGCCATGCTGGGGGAGAGGATACCAAGCGTGGGCGAGCCCCGCACGCGGCTCCCTTACAGGGGTGTAGTCCAAGTTTCTGGCGGTTGCCTTTGGGTACCCGGATTCTCCGAATCGGCTACGCCCTCTGCATTCCTATCGACACCCCTACCGCCAGAAACCTGGACTCCACCCCCTTGCAGGGCCGCAGCCCCTACCCGCCACGCCGTCGCGCGCGGCGTTGCCGCGCGACGGGAGGCGTGAGGCACCGACGGCCGGACGGAGGGCTCAGCCAGCG
>CAZNEU010000129.1:0-4179 GCA_964571915.1 uncultured Phycisphaeraceae bacterium | reverse complement strand
GAGCACGAGTCTTCCGGGTCGTAGCCGTTGATCGCGGCGAGCACCAGAGCCGTGTCCTCGCTGCAGCGCGCCATGGGGCCGATCTTGTCCAGCGACCAGCACAACGCCATCGCCCCCGCGCGGCTCACACGCCCGAACGTCGGCCTCAGCCCCGTGCTCCCGCACACGCGCGAGGGCGAGATGATCGACCCCAGCGTCTCCGTGCCGATCCCGAAGCCCACGCACCCGCTGGCCACGGCCGCGGCCGAGCCGGCGCTGGAACCCGACGAACCCTTCTCGATGTTCCACGGGTTGTTGGTGCGCCCGCCGTGCCAGATGTCCCCGTACGCCAGCGCCCCCAGCGTAGTCTTGGCCACCAGCACCGCTCCGGCCTCCTCCAGTTTCTTCACCACCGTGGCATCCCGCATCGGCACGCGATCCACATACGGCTCCGCGCCCCACGTCGTGCGAATCCCCGCCGTGTCCAGCAAATCCTTCGCGCCCCACGCAATGCCGTGCAGCGGGCCGCGATACCTGCCCGCGGCGATCTCGCTATCGGCCCGCGCCGCCTGCTGGCGCGCCAGGTCTTCGGTCAGCGTGATGACACACCGGAGTGTGCCGTCGAGGTGCCTGAGGCGCTCCAGGTAGATCTCCGTCAGCCGCGTGCTGGTGAGTTTGCGGGCCTCGATCCAGCGCGAGAGCACCTTCACGGGCGCGTAGGCGATTGACTCGTCATCGCTCGGCAGATCCGGCAGCGGTGCGGGCGCGGCGGTCCGCACCATCGGCCGCTGCTGACGATCAAGTTTCATCCCCGGCAGGCGCGGGTCGAACGTGAGCGCGGGAGCGAGGGTGTTCTCAGGCAGTGGCCGCGTCTGGCGGTGCTTGAAGCGCTCGATCTGGTCGCCGATGGACTTGGCCAGCATCTCACGCTTGGCGGGTGTGAACTCGATGCCCGCGAGTTTCTCCGCCGCGGCCACCATCTCCGCCGTGATGCCGCTGGCCGCTGCGGCGGGCGGGGGGGGGGGTGGGGGGGGCGGCGGCGTGGCCGGTGCCGCGGGCTGCGCACCCGTCATGCGCGGCAGCGCTGCCGCGGCTGCGGCTGCGGTCGATACAGCCAGAAACTCTCGACGCGACGAACCACCGTGCGCGGGCATGGGCAAACTCCGCTCGTGTGCGTGCGCAGCATACCGCGGAAGCGGAGCGGGGTGGCGGGGGGGCGGGCCACGCCTCCGCACGCACGACGGTTTCCGCTAGCATGGTGCCCGTGCCCCCTCTCCGCGCCATGGCCGTATTCTGTGGTTCTTCGGCCGGCACCAACCGCGCCTTTGCCGCGGCGGCCAGCGCTGTGGGCACGTTGCTGGCCCGCGAGCGCATCACGCTGGTCTATGGCGGCGGCTCGGTGGGGTTGATGGGCGCCGCGGCCGATGCCGCGCTGGCCGCGGGCGGAGAGGTGATGGGCGTGATCCCGCGGGCGATGGTGGAGGCGGAGCGCGGGCACCAGGGGCTGACGCGCCTGCACATTGTGGAGACGATGCACGAGCGCAAGGCGCGGATGGTTGACGTGGCCGATGCGTTTCTGGCACTCCCGGGCGGCTTCGGCACCCTGGATGAACTCTTCGAGGTCATCACGTGGGCGCAACTGGGCTTTCATGCCAAGCCGGTGTGCGTGCTCAACGTCGAAGGCTTTTATGCGCCGCTGGCGGCGTTCCTGGATTCGGTGGCGGCGGGCGGGTTCATCCTGCCGCGGTTTCGGGCCTTGGTGGAGATGGCCGACACGCCCGAGGAGGCGCTGAAGCGGATGCGGGCCCACGTGCCGGCGAGCGGCGCGGGGTGGGTGAGGGAGGACGAGTCAAAGGGGAAGTAGCAAATAGCAAATAGCAAAGAGCAAAGAGCAAAGAGCGGATGACCGGAAGCCGCGCCGCGGCCCGAGCAACGGGCGCGTGGCCGCGGTCCTCAGATGTGCTCTTTGCCATTTGCCCTTTGCCATTTCAAGGCTGGCCCTGCCATGGGGCCTAGATACCAAGTACGTCATAGTATTCAGCACCCATGGCTGATTTCACCACCCTCCAACCCGCGCTCCTGCAAGGCACGCTCGATGTGATGGTGCTGGCCGTGCTCAGGCACCGCCACCTGCACGGCTACGCGATTGCGCGGCAGATCGAGCGTGCCGCGGGGCAACTGCTGGTGATCGAGGAAGGCTCGCTCTACCCGTGTCTGAAACGTCTGACGAAGCGGGGAGACCTGGCCGCGGAGGCGCGCGTTTCCGACGAGAACCGACGCATGAACGTCTACCGGATGACGCCGCAGGGCCGCAGAAGGCTCAAGGATCAGGTGGCGTTGTGGAGGACCGTGGCCGCGGCGGTAAGCCGCGTGATCGACGATCGGCCGCTGACGCCGGTGTATTCGGCGGATGATCCCACCGAGTAGGGATCGAGGGAACCAGGGATCGAGGGACCAAGTCGGAGCGGGGCGGAGCCGGCCGTTCCCTCGATCCCTTGTTCCCTTGATCCCTTGGCCGCGCCTTATGCATCGCATGTCTTAGTATGCTGCCTGCATATGCCAGGTGGCGATTCACGCGCCATCGATTACCATGGGTTCGTCGCCTGTCGATGATCGTCGCGGCGCAGAGGATCGAGGACTCAGGACCGAGCACGCAGGACCCAGGACTCTCCCGATGAAGACCAAGGCCGCCCCTGTCAAGAAGCCCGCCCCCGCCCCCGCCGCGAAGAACGGGCTGCGCAAGCACGCCAACGGTGCGAGCAAGGCCACTCGCGTTTCGCGCCCCGTGGCGCTCAGCGACCATTCTCCTGCCGCGCATTTGGCGAAGGCGGCCGACTGGACGAAGGAGACCAAGCCGATCATTTATGTGAACGGGAAGATGGTGCCCAAGGGCGAGGCCACCATTTCCGTCTACGACCACGGCCTGCTCTACGGCGACGGGTGCTTCGAGGGCATCCGCGTGTACAAGGGCAAGGTGTTCAAGTGCGGCCAGCACATGGAGCGGCTGTGGCGCTCGGCCGAGGCCCTGCGCCTCAAGATTCCCATCACGCGCGATGAGATGGTGCGGGTGATGCGCGACTGCATCGAGGCCAACGGCATCGTGGACGGGTACATCCGCCTGGTCATCACGCGCGGCTACGGCAGCCTCGGCCTCAACCCCTTCAAGTGCCCCGTCGCGGGCATCATCTGCATCGCCGACCAGATCAGTTTGTACCCGCCCGAGGTGTACCAGACGGGGATGAAGGTGATCATCGCCAAGCGGCCGCGCACGCCCATCGCGTGCCTTGACCCGCGCGTGAAGAGTTTGAACTACCTCAACAACATTCTGGCCAAGGTGGAGGCGATCGACGCGGGGTGCCTTGAGGCCATCATGCTGAACCTTGACGGCTATGTGTGCGAGTGTACCGGCGACAACATTTTCATGATCAACAACTCGCAGGTCTTCACGCCCCCCACGGAGGCGGGGATTCTGGAAGGGGTTACGCGCCGCTTCGTGATTGATCTGATGACCGCCACGGGCATCAGGTACACGGTGCGCAACCTGCGGCCTGAAGAGTTGAAGGGCGCCGACGAGGTGTTCCTGACCGGCTCCGCGGCGGAGATCATCGCGGTGGCCCAGATCGACGATGCCCGGATCGGCCCCGGTGGCGAAGGCCCGGTGACGCGCCGGCTGCGGGAGGCCTTCCGCAAGGTGGTGACCAGCGACCACGTGCCGGAGGATTGAGGGGGTGGGATCGTCGCACGAGAGCACAGCGGGCACACCCGCGCGGCCAACCGTGTGGCAAGGGCTGAAAGCCCGCGCTACGGGAGGACACAGGCTGAAACCTGCGCTGTGGAAATCGTTCGAGGCCGGGTGGCACAGCGTTTCAGGTGCGCGGTTGAGATCGTTGGTTTCAACGAGGGCGATCGGGTTGCACCCCTTCAGGGTGCCTTCGTCGGGAGGACGGTTACCGGGGGTTTCGTCGCCGAGCCTCCTCAACCCCCGGCTACTTTCTTTCAGCCCTGCGGGCTGGAAGGCAAGGATTTCAACAGAGCAGGGTGAGGTGTCGGGCGTGAGAGGCGCGCGGGCGAGTTGGTGCGGCTGAGTTGTGGGCTTGGGAGGGAGGAGCGAGAGGAGCGCGACCAGGAGCAGGGTGAGGATGGTGAGGGGGATGGAGGTTGCCCCACCAGAAAGCAAGACCCTCCCCTGGCCCCTCCCAG
>CAZNEU010000128.1:0-8166 GCA_964571915.1 uncultured Phycisphaeraceae bacterium | reverse complement strand
ACCATCGCGAGCACTTCGCCGGTGGCGGGGTCGAGCATCACGACGCGCCCGCCCTGGGCATCGGCCTCGAGCACGCCGCGCTCGAGTTCTTCGGTGGCGATCATCTGGAGGTTGAGGTCGATGGCGAGGCGGACATCCTCGCCGCGCTTGGCGGGTTGGTAGCCGCCCGGGGGCACCCAGAGGGCGGTGCCGGAAGCGTCGCGCACGAACTCCAGTTTGCCCGGCGTGGGCTGGACCCGGGCATCCACCACTTTTTCAACACCCATCAGGCCGGTGTCGTCTGCCCCCACCTTGCCGACGAGCGAGGCCACCAGGTCATCGGCGGTGGGCGCGCGCACGCCGCGCAGTTCCATGAACACACCGGGGATTTTCAGGCGGCGGATGTTCTCGATCCGCCAATCTTCAAGGATGTTGCCCAGCCGGACGTAGCGGATGGGGCCGGGCGCGGCGGCCGCGTCGGCATCGCTGGGAGGGGCGGCACTCGGGCTCGCCAACGCCGCACGGGCCTGATTCTTGATCATCGCTCCGCGCACGGCCTCGTCCACTCTTTCAACAGGCGTGCCCAACGCATCCGCAAGCGTCAGGATGTCGGCATCGGGCGGTGAACGGAATCGCGTCGGATCGACAAACACGCGCTGGCCGAAGTAACTGGCGGCGATGACTCGCCCGCGCCGGTCGAGCAGGTCGCCGCGCCGGCCGGGCTCCACCACGGTGCTGGTGCGGTCGCCGATGTGGGCGGCGAGCGCCTGCGAAGGGCGGACCTGCAACTGGGCGACACGCCCGAACACGGCGACCAGGCCGATGACGAGCAGGGCGACGATGAGGCGCGAAGAGCGGTCGATCCGCCGGGCTTGCGTGGTGTCGGGCATGCCATGTTTCTCGGGGGCTGTTGGCCCGCGGCATCCGTGCCGCGAGTGGGGAGACAAGCGAGGTCAGCGGGGCGCGGCAGGTGCGGCAGCCGCTTTGGCGGGCAGGCCCACCAGCACACTCTGGCCCTGGCCGGGCGTGCTCGCGGCGGGGTTGCCTGCCGCGGCCTTGGTGCGCAACGGACCGCCAGAAGCCGGGAGCGTGGCGATGGGCACGGTGGGGCCGAGTTTCGCGGCCAGTTCAAGCACCACGGGCGGAGCCACGCGCGAGGCGATCCGCGAGCGCACTCGCAAAAAGTCGCGGTCGTGCTCGGCCAGGCGTTTCTGCAGGTCGGCCATTTCGTGCATCACCTGCAAGCGCTCCTGCCGCAGGTGAAGCACGAGCACGCCCACGATGCCCAGCGTCAGAACGAGCGCGATGAGTTTGGCGACCACGGGGGCAGACTCCGTTGCGAGGCTGGATGTCCGCGGCATCCGTGCCCGGACAGGTTCGCGGTCGATGCGTCACCTGGGGGGCAGTTTGACGGCGTCGCCGATCCTGAGGTCCGACGAGTCCAGGGAGGGATTGAGTTCGGCGATCTCGTTCCAGCGGGCGACCGAACCGAGTTCCTTGGCCGCGATCCTGGAGAACGTGTCGCCGGCCTTGATGGTGTAGGTGCGGGCCGGGGGTTTGGCGGCGACTTTGGTCGGCCCCCCCGCACCCGCGTTGGGTGCGGGCTTGGCGATTTCGGCGGACGTGGCACCCGATGCCAGCACCGCGGCACCAAGGAGCACGTCCTTGGGCGGAATCCGCAGCGTTACGCCCTCACGGAGGTTGGAGCCGTCTGGACGGACCTTGTCCTTGTTGTAATGGCTCAGTTGCTTCCAGAGCCCGCCGTCGCCGTAGACGCGCTTGGCGATCTTGATGAGCGTGTCGCCGGCCTCCACGGGGTAGCGCGTCTCGACATTCCTGGAAATGGGCAGGCCCGGCGTGGGCGGGGAGGTGGACTTGGTCGGGTCGAGCACCGGGCCGGTCGGCACGGGCACATCGGTAAAACCCGTGGCGGGGTTGGAAGAGCCGCTGATGGGTGTGGTCTCGGTACCGACCGCGGGAATGGGGCCGTTGCCCTTGGCCGGGTACACCAAGGGGCCGCCAATGGTGCCGGGGTCGCGTAGCGGGGTCCCGTTGCGGCCGCTGGGCACCTCGGCCTGCGAACCGGAAGGGTCGCCCATGCGGATGTCGGCGGCGGGTGCGGTGGTGTGCGAGACCGGCTCGACCGCGGGCGCGAGCGGGGAGATTGTGGGACCACCGCCCCCCCCGTCCCCCCCACCACCCACATTGCCGCCAACCACCTGCACGCCATGCGGGTTGGTGGCCAGTTGGGTGGCCGCGGAGACGGGGTCGGGTGTCTGGAGCGCCGTCTGGTCATCCACCTTCGTGGTTCGGGCCTTGGAGAAGTGGTCGGCGAAGAGCACGCCGACGATCAGCACCACGGCAAAGCCCAGGATCAGCGCCAGTTTGTGTTCGCGGGTCACGTCGTGTCTTCCTTGAAGAGTGTTCCTCCGGGCGTTTCCCCGCCCGGACCGGCCAAGGTGCGGCCGGATAACAGAGTATCGGCCAACGGGCCGTCCGTGGGCCCACAAGTCTCATTCTGAACAAGTTCTCGCGGGGGTTGGTCGGGGTGGTGCGGGCGCGGCAATCTCTGCGCCCCCCCGCGCCCCCCCGCCCCCCCTCCGGCACCCGCCCGCTCCCGCCGGTCAAGGGGACCGGCCAACCAGGCGCACGGCCCGGAGTTTGGCGGATCCTGCCCGGGGGTTGGCAGAGACCTCGTCTGGACCCGCCCGGAGCGGCTTGGGCGTGAGGTCGGCCGCGGCACCAGCCTCGACAAGCCGGGTGAACGCCTGCTTCACGGGGCGGTCTTCGAGCGAATGGAACGAAATGATGGCCACGACGGCCCCGGGTGCCAGCCACGGGTTGGGGCGAGCGACCGCATCAAGCAGGGCACCCAGGTTCCCGAGTTCATCGTTCACCGCGATGCGAAGGGCCTGGAAGGTGCGCGTGGCGGGGTCGATTCCGCCGCCGGGCGTGCGGCGGACGACGGAACGCACGATATCTGCCAGGTGGCCCGTGGTGGCGATGGGTGCCTGCGCTCGTGCCCGGACGATGGCCTCCGCCACGCGGCGTGCGTGTCGCTCTTCGCCGAAGTTGAAGATGATGTCGGCGAGTTCCTCCTCGCCAAGGCTGGCCACGAGGTGCGCGGCGGTGGTGGAGGCCGCGGCGTTCATGCGCATGTCGAGCGGGCCGTCTCTGGAAAAACTCAGGCCGCGCGAGGCATCGTCCACCTGATTGGAGGCGAAGCCGAGGTCGGCGAGAACAAGGTGGGCCCTGAGGTTCAGCGCGGCGAGCCGCTGGGGGAGTCCGGCGAAGGAGCCGTGGAAGGTGCGGACGGTGAGCGCGGCTCCGTGCTCGCTTCGCACGCGCTCGGCCGCGCTGGTGAGGTTGGAAGCGTCGAGGTCGCACAGGACCACGGTGCCGCCGGGGAGGAGGCGGGCCGCCAGAGCCGCGGCGTGGCCGCCGAGGCCGGCGGTGCAATCCACATACACCTGCCCGGGCCGGGGCGAAAGGAGCGTGAGAACTTCGTGAAGCAGCACGGGGATGTGGGCGGGGGCGGGCACGGCCGGACAGTAGTGGATGGCGGACAGGATGTCCGCCCCACCAAGACACTCGCCCCACGGAGATCTATCCTCCTGCCCTATGCCCAAGGCAGTTGTACTCGGCGCGGGGATGGTCGGCTCGGTGATGGCCCTTGACCTGCTGCGCGACCCCGGCTGGTCGGTCGAGATCGCGGATGTCCGACCGGAAAGTTTGCTGGCGGTGCGCGAGCGCGGGGCGCGGCAGCCGGTGGGGAAGGGGAGCACGCTGACCACTCTCGCGGCGGACCTGTCATCGGCCGGGGAGATCAAACGCCTGGTGCGCGAGGCGGATGTGGTGCTGGGGGCGCTCTCCTCGCGGATCGGCCTGGGAGCGCTCAGGGCGGTGATCGAGGCGGGCAAGCCGTACGCCGACATCTCCTTCATGGCGGATGATGCGGGGCAGTTTTCCGCCCTCGCCCGGCGCAAGGGTGTGGCGGCGGTGGTGGACATGGGCGTGGCGCCGGGGATGAGCCACCTGCTGGCGGGGCACGCGGCGGCGACGCTGGAGGAATGCGGCGCGATCGAGATTTATGTGGGCGGCCTGCCGCGCGAGCGGCGGTGGCCGTTCGACTACAAGGCGGCGTTCAGCCCGGCGGATGTGATCGAGGAGTACACGCGGCCGACGCGCCTGGTGGAATACGGGCGCGAGGTGGTGCGGCCAGCGCTGAGCGAGCCGGAACTGATGGACTTTGACGGCGTGGGGACGCTGGAGGCCTTCAACACCGACGGGCTGCGCAGTCTGGTGCGGACGCTGAAGGTGCCGTTCATGAAGGAGAAGACGCTGCGGTATCCGGGGCACATCGCCCTGATGCGGGCGATGCGTGAGACGGGCCTGTTCGGCAGCGAGCCGGTGGCGGTGCGCGGCCCTGACGGCAAGACCGTGAGCGTGCGGCCGTTGGACCTGACCAGCACGCTGATGTTTCCCAAATGGACGTACGAGCCGGGTGAGGAGGACCTGACGGTGATGCGCGTGCAAGCGGATGGACGCGTGAAGGGATCGAAGGCCCCTTGCCGGCTGCGGTGGGACCTGTTTGACCTGTACGACCGCGCGAGCCAATCGACCAGCATGGCCCGCACCACCGCGCTGCCATGCACGATTATCGCGCGGATGCTGGCGGCGGGGCAGATTCGCCGGAAGGGCGTGATCTTTCCGGAACAACTGGCAACCCAGGCCGGGCTGGTGCGGCACGTGCTGGGGGCGCTTGCGAACAAGGGCATTGTCTTCCGCGAGGCCCACACCGTGGGGGGGGTGGCCGGCGCGGGGGCCCGGCGAGCGAAACGGAACGGGGTGTAGTCCAAGTTTCTGGCGGTAGGGGTGTAGATAGGAATGTAGAGGGCGTAGCCGATTCGGAGAATCGGGGTACCCAAAGGCAACCGCCCGAAACTTGGACCACACCCACGGAACGGGGCCGCTGGTGGCAGGCCGGGGCGGCGGTAAGATTCGGTTGCGTTGGGCTGAAAGTGGTTCATATCCCGGAGTATCTCCATGCGGTATAGCGAGCGCCTCATTCTTCTGTTGTGCGTGGCCGCGAGCCTGATCCTTGCTGGCGCGGCGTTCCTGAACGCGGGGGCGGGGCGTGCGGCCTACGCGGGCGCCTCGCTCGCCGACACGACCCGCATCGCCACGTGCGACGTGTTCCGCGTAACCGACGCGCTGCTGAAGGCGGAGCCGTATGACGGCCTGCTGAAGGTGGAACAGGACAAGGCCAACGTGGTGCTGGCGCCGCTGGACCAGGAACTGCAGACGTTGCAGACGGAACTCCAGGCGCTGGGCGCCGCCGTGAACGAACCGGCCAACCGCGAGAAGGTGCAGACCTTCCAGCGCAAGCGCGAGGACTATTTCCGCAAGCGCGGCGAGACGCAGACGACGTTTGACGCGGCGGTCTCCAAAATCAACTTCGAGGCCCTGCTGGCGGCCCGCCAGCAGACCAAGGCCACGGGCGAAAAACTGGGATACGGCCTGGTGATCGCGACGCGTGAACTGGACGCCACGAAGCCGCCGGACAACCCGGCCGCGTTCTCGATCACGGCGCTCTCGTCGCCGATGGTGCGGACCGTGCCGGAGGACGACATCACCGATCGGGTGATTGCAGACCTGGGCGTGCGCGACACGAAGCAGCCCGCGACGACAACGCCGAGCGAAACCCCCGCACCAGCGAAGCCTTGACCGCGTCCATGGCCGGGCAGCCGTGGCCCAACTCGCGTTCGAGGCTGGTGGCCGCCCTGCCGGCGAGACCGCAGGGCACGATGAGATCGAAGTGGTTGAGGTTCGGGCGCACGTTCAGGGCCAGGCCGTGCATCGTGATCCACCGGCGGATGCGCACACCCATCGCGGCGATCTTTTTGCCCGGCATTTTCGCACCGTCAGCCGCCCCGGCCACGGTCCACACACCCGTAGCGGTGGGATCGCGCACGGTCGCGAGGCCGAAGTCGGCGCAGGTGACGATGATGATCTCCTCCAGCAGACGCATGTAATCGTGCAGACGGAGATGGAGGAAGTTGAGATCGAGGATCGGGTATACGACCAACTGGCCGGGGCCGTGATACGTCACATCGCCGCCGCGGTCGGTGGAGCAGACCTCAACGCCCGCGGCACGAAGTTCGCCGGGCGTGGCCAGAACGTGCGTGGGGGCACCCTTGCGAGCGGTAACCGTGATGACGGGCGGATCGTGCTCCACCAGCAGCAGCATGCCGGCGCAGGGGTGGCCCGATTCCCGCGCGGCCAACACACGCTCATGTTCTTGTGTTTGCCGCGCGTACGCCGCGGCGTAGGCCATGCGGCCCAGGTCGATGGCCGGGAGGTCGAAATCCGGTTGGTTGATCGCCACGGCGCGTGCTCGCGGTTGTACAGTAGACCATGCCCAAGGTGCATCCGACCGCGATCGTGGCCGCCGAGAGTTTGCCGGGCCTCGCTGACGATTGCGAGATCGGGCCGTGGTGCGTGGTGAGCGGGCCGGTGAAACTCGGGCGGGGCGTGAAACTCATCGGCAACGTGTATCTCACCGGCCCGATCGAGGTCGGCGACCGCACGGTGGTGTATCCGTTCGCGTGCCTGGGCTTTGGCCCGCAGGATGTGAAGTTCCAGCCGGGGATGGCGACACCGGGCGTGGTGATCGGGGCCGACTGCACCCTGCGCGAGTATGTTTCGATCCACGCGGCGAGCAAGCCCGACGGACCCACGCGCGTGGGCGACCGGGCGTTCATGCTCGCCGGCAGCCACATCGGCCACGACTGCGTGGTGGGCAACGACCTGACCATGGTGAACGGCGCGGCCCTGGCCGGGCACTGCACCATCGGCGACAACGTGCTGCTCTCCGGGCAGGCGGCGATTCACCAGTTCTGCCGCGTGGGCAGGTATGTGATGATCTCGGGCGACACGGCGATCGCGGCGGACGTGCCGCCGTTCTGCACGATCAACGAACGGAACCGGATCGGGGGGATCAACCGCGTGGGCCTGCGGCGTGCCGGGTTTCCTCGCCACCACATCACGGCCCTGATGGAGGCGTACCGGCTGGTGCTGCGGAACCCCACGCCCAACCCGCTGGCGGTCGTGAAACTGCGCGAAATGGCGGCCCAGATGGACGCCCCGCCGCTGCTGGAGATGGCGGAGTTCATCGCGGGGACCAAGCGCGGCATCTGCCCCGGCATGGGCCGCCCGCCGCGGTTGAAGGACACACGGCCGGTGGAAGATGCGCTGGACGCAACGGCGTGAGGCTTCAGGGGTGAGGCCAGGAACGCTTATTCGCTGGCGACGATGATGTGCGGTGGGTGCCCGGGTGCGGGGCCGGCAAGTCGGATCGCGGCGTGATCCTCGACAGCCTGCCACCACGGGGCCACGCGCACGCCCAGAAGCGTGTCGATGCCCGCCAGACTCTCCACCCGCGGCCGCGCCCGGACCAGCAGGCGGCCGGCGCCGGCGTGCTCACCAATATCAAGTTTGAGCCACAGGGCGCAGGACTGGATCATGGCGCGAAGGAGGCTTGCGTGGTGGCTGCGGGCGGGAGCCTGCCGCCACAGACCCTCCCACTCTTCGTGCGCCTCCCACCAGTAACCGTGATTGTGCAGGTCGATGCCCAGGAGGTAGGCGTGGCTCTCGCTCCAACGGGCAGGGTCGATGGGCGGGGGCCAGGCGGGCGGCTGGTGCAACGGACGGTGGCTGTGGCCGCGCGGATCGGTGAAGGGGTGCGGTGTGCGTCCGGGGCGGTGGGCGTAGGCGGGAAAGGGTCCGGCGGTGTGGCGCAGCGGCGTGGACACGGGCGGAGCGTAATCCACGGCACAGACGCGGGCCGATGCCGGCCCATCTCATGAGCGCGGACGGTGCCACGGCCCGCGGTGCGCGCGAGCGGAGACCGGACCCGCGAGCCTAGACTGACGCGCCTATGCAACCACGCCTGCCGCCGGGCAGGTGCCCACGGGTTGCACGGAGGTTTTCGCCATGGCCAAGAAGGCTCCATCCTCGCCCGCGGCACCACCGCCAGCCGATCGCGCCGTGAGCGATGCGCAGGCAAGGTGTGCGGGCACGGAGATCGAGAACAAGGCCGCGGCCGCGTCGGCCACGCACGAAGAGATCGCCCGGGCCGCCTACCTGCGCTGGTGTGCGCACGGGGGCGACGAGGCGGGGAACTGG
>CAZNEU010000127.1:0-8300 GCA_964571915.1 uncultured Phycisphaeraceae bacterium | reverse complement strand
GAGCAGCGAGACCGCATCCATGACCGCGCCGTGGCCGGCCAGGCGCTGCGCCAGCCGCTCCGCCGCCCACAGGCCCGCGGCGGTGTGCATCGCCCGGTCGTCGCGCAACATCGAGACCACGATTCGTTCGCCCAGGTGCTCGGCCCCGAAGGTGCCCAGCGAAAGCGAACCGAGCACCAGCAGGCCGCGGGCCGCCGAGCCGCGCGGGCGGTGGGCCTCGTCCGCACGCAGCGCGGCGAGAGCCTCGCTGAGCGGGCGCGCATCGGCCGCGTCGCGCGTGCGGCGCACGCGCCGAACGAAGGCATCGATCGCCGCGGCACGCAGGCGGGGCGAGGGGGCTTGCAGCGCACCCGCCAGGGCTGAGGCCACGGCCTGACCAGGCACGTCGGCCAGGGCACCCAGCACCGCGGAGCCGGCCCGCTCGGCCAGTTCATCCGTGCGCGAGTGTGCTTGCGCAAGCACCGCAAGAAGGCCATCCAAGAACCGAGGTGCAACATCCAGCAGCCGCACAGCCCGCGCGGCACGCACGCACCGATCGCCCTCTTCCAGCCGCAGGGCGTCCCGGATCAGGGCATCGCCCCGTCCGTCGGCCCGCAGAAACAACCGGCGCAGGTGCAGGCGTGCCCCGGGCTCTTCCGCGTTGAGCGGGTCTTCGCGTGCCAAGGCATCGCTCGCCGCCCGGGCCACAACCGCATCGGACGAGCGCGCGAGCACCGCCAGCACGCGGGCCACGGGCCCCTCGCCACCCACGGAATCGCCGCCCGCCTGGAACATTCCCGATTCGTGCCGCGCCAACACGGCCAGGGCCGCGCTGCGGGCCACACGCCGATCCGTGTCGAAGCACAGATCGCTCAACGCTCCCGCGCGCGTCTGTGTCCTCACCGCTGCGCGCACCGCCGCGTGGCGCACGAACGGCTCCGGATCACCAACGAGGCCCCCGAGCGCGGCATCACGCAGGCGCGACGACGCGGGCATCTCGCCCAGCATCTTCGCGTATCCCGCGCGGGCCAACGCCGACAAGCGTTCCAGCGTCGCGCCATCCGCCAGGAACGTGCGCGGCAGGCCGCCGTCATCGCTCACCAGACGTGCCATGGCCGCGGCACGGGCCGGGTTCGCGGCCAGGTGGAAGCGAACGCTGCGCCACGCAAGGTCGCGTGCGGGCTGGTCGCCCGAGCCTTCGATCAGTCTGGCCGCGCTCGCGGCCGCGAGCGTTGGCCTGCCGAGCCAGACCCACGCCGCGGCGGTGGTGCTGGGCAGGGCCGTGTTTCGCACGAACCTGCGCAGGGCGAGCAGGCCCGCGCTCGATTCGTCCGCCAGCCACGCTTGCCGCGCGAGTGAGCGCCCTCGGGTGCAGCGCACGGATGCCTCTTCGAGCAGACTGAGGGCCGTGATCGTGTGCCGCTGCCGATGTCGGTCGTAGCGTCCGACGGCTTCGATCAGCACGCCGTAGAGCAGGCCCGCACCCTCTTGGCGGCGCTGGTGCCGAGACATGGCGCTCGCTCGCTCGGCCAGCCGGAGCAGACACCGCGCCGCCGCGTCGGCGGCTTGCGGGTTGGTGCCCTCGAGCGCAGCCGCGACACCCAGGGAACTCCCCAGCAGGCCCAGATGCCCCACGACGTCAAACGCCGACGTGCGATCGGCACTCGTGCCCGTGCGCAGCACCTCCGCCACAGCCGATTCGACCAGACCCGTGAGCGGCCGCAGCCCGTCCAGGTCGGCGATGCTTGACGGTGGCAGGCACGCGGCACCACGCACCAGTTCGGTCATGGCGTGCGCGGCGACCCTGCGGGCGGCCGAGGAACCTCGTGCCAGGCCGGCCCCGGCACGGGCAATTCCCAGCAGAGCCGCCCACGCCTCCACCCGCTCGCCGGGCGAGCCATGGCGGACAACCGCGCCCAAGGCCCCGGCCGGAGCCATCGGGCCGGCCCATCGCAGCCACGACGTTCGTTGAACGATGCTCGCCACGCCCGCGTTATCGGTCAGACATCCCCAGCCTCGTGAAGGGTTGTGTTCGGTGTTCTCTCGGTCGTGCTGGGGCACGCAGGGACCCAACAGGTAGTGGTGCGTGGAGGAAGGATTCTAGATTTTGTGTAAAAATGGGTAAAATGTGGGTTGCCAAGTCGTGTTTCATACCCGATAATCCGGGGGACTCAATCGCGGGCGGGGTGAGCATGAGGTTCTTTGCCGCGAGGGGCCGCCACCATGGGACATGAAGTGCTTCGGGGGGGCAACGCCCCCACCATCAACACCGCCACCGCACCAGCGTTTCAGTTCCTGCTCTACCGGCGTGCCCTGCATCCGGAGTTGTTTCAACTCAAAGGTCGCCGCGTGCTGAAGGCCGGCGCGCACGAGTTGGAAGCGTGGCTGATCCCCCGGACGCATGTGGTGCGGTACCAGCACAAAGCGGCGGCCGCGTGCGAACTCGTGACCGATCGCGAGGACGGCCTGCCTACAAACGGTGCTGTTGCCACGTTCCCCTGCTTGGGGGAGAAGGACTTCGAGCAGTCTTTCACCGACCTGGGCCTCACCTACGTCTGCAACATCCAGGCGGAAACGCTCTCCGAGAACCTGTACAAGTCCACCCTCGATGAGATGGCCGCTCTGGCAGAGGAGACCGAAGCCCTTTGCCACAGGTACGACGGCCCCGACGGCGGCCCCTGCCTGTCGATGCTCGATGTGCAGCGGTACGAGAACGAGTTCCATGTGCAGTCGTACCACCTCTGCTCCACGGGCGGGCTGGTGCTGCGGACGCAGACGATCTTTGAGTTTGATGCCTGAAGCCCGGGCACCATGCCGCGCGGCTGGTTGACTGCCGCGGATGAGCCGATAGAGTTTCGCATGATCGCCCGCTGCACGCCTAGCGCGTTGATGCCCACCGGGGCACGAATTACCCGGCCCCGCTGAGGGCCGGTCCCGGCGGGCGGTGCATCTGCAGAGCACACCAGGCCGTGTCCAGCCTCCTCGGCGGGGCGTGCTTCGAGCGGCTGTCGCGGGGCTTGATGCCGCGTGTGTCCGTCGCCGGAGTTGACGGCGTTGCTTCCTTACCATTGTCGTTCGTGAAACCGCTGGTGCCGCGGCGTGTGCCGCCATCAGGGTCGGATGCTCATCATGACTACGCCTCATTCGTCGTCCGCCCCCACCCCCCCCACTCCCGCAACAGCGGGCACGGCGGGGGCATCGGGCGCAGCCAAGAGTTTCAAGGACACGCTCAACCTGCCGCACACGGCCTTCCCCATGAAGGCGAATCTGGTGCAGAACGAGCCCGCCAGCATCAAGCGCTGGGCGGGGATGAACCTGTACGAGCGCGTGCGCGGGCTGGCACGAGACGCGGCCGCGGCGGGAGCAGCCAAAGAGCGCTTTGTCTTCCACGACGGGCCGCCGTATGCCAACGGCTCCATCCACCTCGGCCACCTGATGAACAAGTGCCTGAAGGACTTCGTGGTGCGCTCCAAGACCATGGCCGGGTTCGACTGCCCGTATGTGCCGGGGTGGGACTGCCACGGCCTGCCCATCGAGCACAAGGTGATGACGGAACTGGTGGAGAAGGGCAAGTTCGACAAACTGCGGACGCTGAGCGAAGACAACCGCCGCATGGCCGTCCGCCGCGAGTGCAAGGCGTATGCCGAGAAGTTCCACAAACTGCACACCCAGCAGTTCACGCGGCTGATGACGCTGGCGGACTACGAGCACCCCTACCTCACGATGCAGCCGGAGTACGAGGCGGAGGTGCTGGAGGTGCTGGCGGACCTGCTGGATGCGGGTTTGGTCTACCGAGCCCTCAAGCCCGTACATTGGTCCATCGCCAATGAAACCGCGCTCGCCGAGGCGGAACTGGAGTATCAGGACCGCGAGGACCTGAGCGTGTACGTGGACTTTGAGGCCGCGGATGCGCAGGCGGTGTACGACGCGTTTGGACTTCCACCCGCGAGCGATGAGGAGGAAGCGGATGAAGAGGCGGGGGATGCCAACGGCGGCGAACGCAGCCACGCCCCCAAGCCCGGCACGCGGCCGGGCCAAACCCCTTGCTTCATGATCTGGACCACCACACCGTGGACACTCCCCGCCAACCTCGCCATCGCCGTGAACCCCAAGTTCACCTACGCGCTGGTGTGGATCGACGGGAACGTGACGGTGCTGGCCGCGGAGGCGGCAGGGCGTGTGACGAAGGCGGCCAAGAGCGAGGAGGTGGTGGTCGTGGCGACGACCACGGGTGAGAAGTTGCTGGGGCTGA
This sequence comes from uncultured Phycisphaeraceae bacterium, assembly GCA_964571915.1. Taxonomy (GTDB): domain Bacteria; phylum Planctomycetota; class Phycisphaerae; order Phycisphaerales; family UBA1924; genus JAEUIX01. The sequence continues at coordinate 4,069 of CAZNEU010000127.1, read as the reverse complement.
GGTACAGGCACCCGTTTGTGGCTGAAGGCGAGGGTGCCACGCTGCCCAGCGGCGCTGGTGCGAGGAACGCGGGCACGCACTTCGTTCTCCGCGAAAGCGTCTTCTCTGTGGTCGCGGCGGACTATGTCACTCTCGAAGACGGCACGGGCCTTGTCCATACCGCGCCCGGCCACGGCGCGGACGACTATCGCACCGGCATCGCCAACAACCTGCCGATCTACTGCCCCGTGCGCGGCAACGGCACGTACGACGACAGCGTACCGACGTGGCTGCGAACCGTGGATGTCTGGAAGGCGAACGAACTCGTCGCGGCGCGACTGCGAGAAAGCGGCCACCTGTTCTACGAATACCGCTTCACTCACTCGTATCCGCATGACTGGCGGAGCAAGACGCCAACCATCTTCAGATCGACCGAACAGTGGTTTGTGCTGGTTGACGAATCGGCTACGGATGACCACCGGCAGACTCTGCGCCGAGCCGCACTCGATGCCGTCGGGAAAGACGGGTCGGTCAGATTCGTCCCCGAGTGGGGCCGCAACCGCATGCGCGGCATGCTCGAATCACGCCCGGACTGGTGCATCAGCCGCCAGCGGGCGTGGGGGCTGCCTATCCCGGCGTTTTTCTACAAGGATGCGAGCGGCAAGGAACAGACGTTGATGACCGCCGCGAGCGTGCGGGCGGTGGCAAAGGTCGTGCGCGAGAAGGGCTCGGATGCGTGGTTCGCATCCACGCCGGAGGAGTTGCTGGCTCACTACAAGGGCGAGGCTGGAGCACCCCTCCGGGGTGCTCTCGGCGAGGCGGGCTCGTCCGGGGGTGTCGCTCGCGGACTCGCTCCACCCCCGGCTACTTCCGGCCAGCCCGTCGGGCTGGGAGGCAGAGCGGGGCACACATCTCTTCGCAAGGGCGGCGACATTCTCGATGTGTGGTTCGAGGCCGGCTCTTCGTGGAACGCGGTGATGCGCCAGCGCGGCGTGGCGTACACCCAGCCCGGCCAGCCGCTGACCGACCTCTACCTCGAAGGCTCCGACCAGCACCGCGGCTGGTTCCAGTTGTCGCTGCTGACCGCGCTGGGCGCGACGGGCGTGCCCCCATTCAAGACGTTGCTCACGCACGGCTTCATGGTGGACAAGGACGGCAAGAAACTCTCCAAGAGCAAGGGCGACAGCGTTGAGGACCTCTTCACCAAGTTCGGCGTGGATGTGCTGCGCTGGTGGGTGAGCAGTTTGGCCTACGACAACGACGTGAAAGTGGATGAGTCGTACTTCACCGTCGCGGGCGAGAGTTACCGCAAGGTGCGCAACACGCTGCGCTTCATGCTGAGCAACCTGTACGACTTCACGCCTGCCTGGGTTGGTCGGGCCGCCGGCCCGACCGTCGGTTCGCCAGCACTCGGCTCGTCGAGCCGACCTACGCAAGCCGCATCCCTCGATGCGTGGGTGCTCACCGAGCTCGACAGACTGAGCGCCGACGTGCAGGCGGCTTACGAACGCTACGACTTCCGGGCCGCGCACTTCGCCCTCTACAACTTCTGCAACGACACGCTCAGCGCCACCTACCTCGCGGCCGTGAAAGACCGCCTCTACTGCGACAAGCCCGATTCGCCCCGTCGCAGACAGACGCAAACCTCGCTCTGGCAACTGACTGACGGCCTCTGCCGCCTGCTCGCGCCGATCCTGACGCACACCGCCGATGAGGCGTATCGCGCCCTGCACAAGGTTGAGGCGAACGACACGGCCGTCTGCGTACACACGGCGGGCTTCGCCAGCGCAACGGGCACCAAGGCTCACGAGCACTGGCCCGCGGTTCTCGCTGCGGCGAGCGCGGCACAGCAGGGCATGGAAAAGGCCAAGAAGGACCTGGGCGTAGAGAACCCGCTCGACATGGGCCTGGTGCTGCCAGACGCGAAGGGCGAACTCGCGGCGTTCACCGCGAGCCTCGCCAACGCTGCCGAGGGAACCATCGAACTCGCAGACCTGCTGGGCATCAGCCGCGTCTCCATTGATGCCGCGGCCACCGAACCCCGCGTGATCGACCTGCGCAGCGAGCCGCGCTGCGAGCGCTCGTGGAAGCGCGACGGCACGGTGAAGCCGCGCGGGCCGGAGGGCGTGATGCTCTCAGATCGGGATGCCGCGGCGGTTGGGCTTGCGTAAGGCGACCGGGCCGCACGACGCGAGCGCTGCGGATTTGGCGTTGGGTGCCATGTGGCGGTGCCCACGTGGCGGTTGGGCAACACGGTTCCACCGCCACGCGCAGCATTGGCCGACGCGCGCGCAGCGCGGGTGATGCGCTCGGGGTGATGCGCGCAAGGCGCAAAAGATGTCGCCCGCGAGCCACATGGCGCTTCAGAGGCTTGGGCTGCGTGTCGATGTTGAGCGTGTGACGCGCCCCACCCAGAACACGCATCCCAGGCCGATTCCGGGGCAGGCGGCTCCTGCAAACAGCCGCGCCGCTGAGGTAGGTGGTACGCCTGCGCTCGTGTCAGGTCCGAAAACCCCGGACGCTGACGAGGCTGCCGCGCGTCTGACCCGGCTGGCGCACGAACTGTCGAACCTGCTCGACGGTTCGATGCGCACGATGAGCATCGTTCTCGGTCAAACGCGTTCGAGCGCATCGGCACCCGTGGAGACACTCCCCGAACTCGACCGCCGCTTGCGCAGCGTGCAGACCGCGCTCGAACAGATGACAGGCATGGTGGCCAAGGCCATGCAGGGCACGGCCATGGTGCGCGGCGGGCGGCTGCGGCAGCCCGCCAGCGACCTCACGCTCTTCGAGGCGTGCGAGCACGCAGTGGCCATCCTCGAGCCGCTGGCGCATCGGGCGGGTGCCGAGGTGCGTGTGCAGGTGGATGACGAGGCACGCGGCCTGCCCGCCGACATCGCGTACACGATCGTGGCGAACGGCGTGCGGAACGCGCTGGAATCGATCATGGCCGCGCAGTGCGGGGCGGAGCCCGCGCGCGAGGGCGTGGTGTTCGTGCGGGCCCGGTTTGTTGCGCCCGACGCGAACGGTGTGGACGGCGGGCCACACGGAACGGTGGTGCTGGAGATCAGCGACAACGGCGTGGGGCCTCCCCTCCCGCCCGTGGCCCCGCTGGCGGCGTGCCACAGTGGTGCGGGCGCAACGCAGGGTGGGCCTGTAACGTCTGCAACGGATGCGCGGCTGTTCACGCCGGGCTTCTCAACCAAAGCGGGCGGAAGCGGGATCGGCCTGGCCCTGTGCAGCGAACTGATCGGCGAGCGCGGCGGGAGCATCCGGCTGCGCGCGGGCGATGGTGGCGTGGGGGCAACACTGCGTGCCGCGTGGCCGGCGGGTGTGGTTGGCCCAGGATGAACCCGGTGAAGCGCAACGGCGGACGGACTTGGCAGGACGTGACCGCACGACAGGAAGATCGAGAGATGAAGGTTGTTCACATGGATTCTGAGGTCGCTCCACGCATCTTGATCGTTGATGACGACCCGATTGTGGGCGAGTCGCTCGGTGAGTTTTTGCGCCTGGAGGGTTACGATGCCGCGCTGGCGCTGAACGGGCACGAGGCCCTGGAGGCCCTGGCCGCGGCGGAGAAGGACCAGGGTCCGGGCCAGCCGGCGCGGCCGTTTGCGCTGGTGCTGACGGATTCGGCCATGCCGGGGATCGACGGGATGGAACTGCTCCGCCGTATCGGCAAGCAGCACGCGGGCACGGCCGTGATCATGCTCACGGGCTACGGCACCATCGAGAACGCCGTGCGGGCGGTGCGCCTGGGCGCGGCAGACTACCTGACGAAGCCGGTGGTGGATGACGAACTGCGGATCGCCCTCCAGCGGGCGATCCGTCAGCAGGCGCTGATGAGCGAGAACCGGACGCTCAAAGAGCAACTCGACACCAAGTATGGCCTCGACAGCATCGTGGGCTCCGACCAGCGGATGCTGCGGATCTACGACCTGGTGCAGGCCGTGGCCCCCACGAAGACCACGGTGCTGATGACCGGCGAGAGCGGCACGGGCAAGAGCCTGATCGCCCACGCGATCCATCATCGCAGCCCGCGCAAGACGAAGCCCTTTGTTGCGCTCGCGTGCGGGAGCATTCCGGA
>CAZNEU010000126.1:0-7590 GCA_964571915.1 uncultured Phycisphaeraceae bacterium | reverse complement strand
CGGCCGCGGCGGGCCGGGCCAGGCCAACGGCGGCGGCAGCAAAGAACAGGTCGCCGATGAGAGTTGGGAGAAGCGCAAGGTGCGCTCGTCGCTCGGCCAGGGTCCCACGATCGGCACCACGCTGATCGAGGGCGAGAGCATCAAGGGCGAGAGTTCGGCCAAGTTCCAGAGCACGGTTGAGGCCGCCAGCCAGCAGGCCAACGAGGCGATGGAGACCAACGCCATCCCGCGTGAGTATCACGAGGCCATCAAGCACTACTTCGGGCGCCTGCAGGCCAAAACCAAGGCCCAGCCCGGTCAGCCCGCAGCGCCCGCGCCAGCCGCGCCACCGAAGAAACCGTGAACCAGCACGAGCCGGATGGGCCACAGATCAACACAGAGAAGCACAGATCGAACCAGACCTGGACGCGGATGAACGCGGATACACGCGGATTCAAGGCCCGGCGCCTCGCGGGTGGCACGGGCGTGGCTCGGAGCCTGATCGGCGCAGCGCCAGTTCAATCCGCGCGTCCGTCTCTTCCGACCTGCGTTCATCCGCGTTCATCCGCGTCCCATCCTCTCCGGCTCTTCGCGACGCTGCTGTGTGTTCTGGGCCTCGCGTGGGGTTGCTCGCGCAGCGAGCCCGCCCCCAAGCCCGCAGGCGAGATCGTTCTGTACACGAGCATGGACGAGGGCCTTGCCAAGCCGCTCATCGAGCGGTTCGAGCGCGAGACCGGCATCCGCGTGCTCATGGTGGGCGACACGGAGGCGACCAAGACCACCGGCCTAGTGCAGAGGCTGATCGCGGAGAAAGACCGCTCCCGCTGCGATGTGTGGTGGAGCAGCGAGGTGCTGGGGACGATCCGGCTGGAGCGGGAGGGGGTGCTCGGCGCGAGTGGTGCGTCTCCCCTCCCTTTGGGAGGGGCGGGGGGAGGGTCACGCCCGTCCACATGGTTCTCGCTTGCCGCGCGGCCCCGCGTGATCGCGTTCAGCACATCGCGCCTCGGCGGCCCCGGCCAGCCGCCCCGCCCCGCATCGGTCGTGGACCTCACCAGCGCCGCACACAAGGGCCGCATCGGCATGGCCCGCCCACAGTTCGGCACCACGCGCGGCCACATGGCGGCCCTGCGCCTCGCCATGGGCGCGCCCGACTTCGAGAAGTGGCTGGTCGCCTTGCAAACCAACGGCCTGCGCCTCTACGACGGCAACGCCCGCGTCGTCCGCGCCATCGCCGACGGCGAGATCGACATCGGCCTCACCGATTCCGACGATGCCGCGGCTGCCAAACGCAACGGCTGGCCCATCGACGCCGGAACCGACGCGCTCTATCCCGTCAGCACGCCCATCACCGTGGCCCGCGTGCGAGCCGGGCCGAACGCGGACGATGCGGAACGCTTCATCGCATTCCTGCGCTCGCCGGCTGTGCTCACGACGCTGGTGGACGGCGAGACGAGCGCCGAGCCAATGCACGCGACCGGCAGCGGAGGCGATACGGATTGGGAAGCCGCCGCCGCGCTGGTGGATGAGGCTCTGGCCACCTGCGAGCGTGTGCTGGGGCGGTAAGGGGCTGTTTCAGGACGGCAGTTGGTGCCACGATCATCCCGTCGCCCAGGACGGGATGATCGTGCAAGCGCCCCAGTCGTCGATTGCGGGACACGATCATTGCTGCACAACCGGCAATGATCGTGGCACGTGGCCACGCCCGAGGGCGCGATGTGATAGGATTCCCCCACGATGGCAGGCGCGCCAGGACAAACCGATGCAACCAGCGTACCCGGCTTCCCGCGGGTCACCTTCACGTCCGGCGTGATGGGCGGCAAGGCTTGCATCCGTGGCCTGCGCGTCACCGTCTCCACGGTGGTCGGGATGCTGGCCCACCACACGCCGGCGGAGGTGCTGGTGCTGTACCCCTATCTCGAACCCGACGACCTGAAGGAGGCGCTCGGCTACGCCGCATGGCGGCTGGGTGAGGCAGACCTGCCCATGAAGGCCGGCTGATCGTGCGGGATGAAGATCATCATCGACATGAATCTGTCGCCGGACTGGGTTCAGTCGCTCGCGGCGGCCGGGCACCATGCCGTGCATTGGTCAACCCTCGGCCGCCCGAACGAATCCGACGCGCGGATTCTTGAACAGGCCGCGCGCGAGTCGGCCGTCGTTCTCACCGCCGACCTTGACTTTGGCGATCTGCTGGCCGCGAGCGGCGCCGCCGGGCCGAGCGTGGTGATCCTGCGTTCTCCGGACAAGTCTCCGGCCGCCGCGGCCGTCGCCGTGCTCAACTTCCTGCGCATCTACGAATCGGAGTTGCACGCGGGCGCGCTCGTGAGTGTCGACGTGCAGCGGGGTCGCGTGCGGCTGCTTCCACTGCGCAGCGGGGCGTAGGGTGCCCGTGCTGGACCGAGCCTTGCCTTCTGCCGATAACACTCTTCTCCTATGCCGCGCGCCCGCTCCAACAAGAAGCCCTCCACGCCCCACCGCCCGACCGCGAAGGCCGCCGCCGCGCCAACCAGGCCCATCAACCTCGGCGCACTGCGCATCCAGATCGACGCCCTCGACCGCCGCATCATCGACCTGCTCAACCGCCGCTCCAAACTCGTCGTCAAGGTCGGCAAGTACAAGCAGGCCCACAACATCCCCATCTACGCCCCGCACCGCGAGGCCCAGGTGCTGGGCCGCGTGCTGGGCCTGAACAAGGGCCCGCTCCCCGAGCGCACCATCGAGGCCATCTACCGCGAACTCATGAGCGGCAGTTTCGCTCTCGAGCAACCCCTCAAGATCGGCTTCCTCGGCCCCGCCGGCAGTTTCTCCCACGTCGCCGCGGTGCGCCAGTTCGGCTCCAGCGTCGCCTTCGAGAACCTCCACGAGATCGCCGGCGTCTTCACCGAAGTCGTGCGCGGCCACGTCGACTACGGCCTCGTGCCCATCGAGAACTCCATCCACGGCGGCATCACCGAAACCCTCGACGCCTTCATCCACCACGGCTCCAAGATACACGTCTACGCCGAGGTCCAACTGGCCATCCACCACGCGCTGATGGCCAACTGCCCGCCCAGCCACGTCAAACGGATCTATTCCAAGCCCGAGGTCTTCAGCCAGTGCCGCACGTGGCTGGCCACCCAGTATCCGCAGGCCGAACTCGTCCACACCGCCAGCAGCAGCAAGGGCGTGCAGGTGGTGGCCGAGGAGAGCGAGCGCCCGAGCGGCGAGTGCGGCAGCGCGGCGATCGGCAACGCCCTCGCCGGCAAACTCTACGACGTGAACATCCTCTTCCCGCGCATCGAGGACGACCCCAACAACCTCACGCGGTTCTATGTGATCTCGCGCCAGCAGGCCCAGCCCAGCGGCGATGACAAAACCAGCATGATGTTCACCGCCCTCAACAAGCCCGGCGCGCTGGTGAGCGTGCTCACGGTCTTCCAGCGTGCCCGTATCAATCTCACCCACATCGACAAGCGCCCCGGCGGGCGGCACAACTGGCAGTACACGTTCTTCATTGATGCCCAGGGCCACCACGCCGACGCGAAGATGACCCGCGCCGTCGCCGCGGCACGCCGGCACTGCAAGGAACTGGTGGTGCTGGGCAGTTACCCGCGCAGCAAACGCGTGCTGTGATGGCGGGGCGCGCCTTGACGAGCCGCGAACGTGAGTGAGCGGTCCCGGGGTCGAGCGCACATCGCGCCGTCAGCCGTTGTCCTCCGTTCGTACACTCCCCTCATGCCTCCCGCCCCCGCGGCAACCGCCGTCCAGACCTGCATCAACCCCGCGTGCGCGGCGGCGTACCCCGTCGCCGACACGCTCGTCTCCTGCCGCGCCTGCGGGAACCTGCTGGATGTCGTCTACCGCCGCCCCACGCCGCTGCCGCGCACCTGGCGGCCCACTGCGGCGATCACCGGCTTGAACGCCTCGGGCGTGTGGCGGTTCCGCGAACTTCTGCCCTTCTATGGGTCCGACGACGGCATCGTCACCATCGGCGAGGGCAAGACGATCTTGCAGCGGGCCGATGCCCTCGCGGCCGAGGTCGGCTTCGCGCCGGGCTGCCTGCACTTGCAGTATGAGGGGCTGAACCCTTCGGGCAGTTTCAAGGACAACGGCATGACCGCCGCGTTCACCCACGCGAAAATGGTGGGCGCAAAGGTCGTGGCCTGCGCCAGCACCGGCAACACCTCCGCGAGCATGGCCGTGTATGCGCGGCTGGCGGGCATGAGGGCCGTGGTCTTCATCGGCGATGGCAAGATCGCCTTCGGCAAACTCAGCCAGGCCCTCGACTATGGCGCGCTCACGCTCCAAGTGGCGGGGGACTTTGATGCGTGTCTGGCGCGGGTGCGGCACATCGCCGAGAAAATCCCCGCGGCGGGCGTGTACCTGATGAACTCGGTGAACCCCTTCCGGCTGGAGGGGCAGAAGGCGATCATGTTCCGCGTGGTCGAGGCGCTCGGCTGGCAGGTGCCAGACTGGGTCATCGTCCCCGGCGGCAACCTCGGCAACTGCTCGGCCTTCGGCAAGGCCTTCAGCGAACTGCGCGAACTCGGCCTCATCGACCGTGTGCCGCGCCTGGCGGTGATCAACGCCAAGGGTGCCCGCACGCTCGACCGTGTCTACAACGATCTTGGAGTGCGCTGGAACGGCGGCCGCTACTTTACTGACGGCGGCGCGGCACACGTCACCGCCGAATACGCCCGTATGGACGCCGCCAACGAACGCGCCTCCACCATCGCCACCGCCATTGAGATCAACCGCCCAGTGAACCTCCCCAAGGCCCTGCGTGCGCTGGAGGTGATGGACGGCTCCGGCCCCGGCCGCGCCGGCCAGCCGGGTGTGGTGCGCAGTGTGGATGACGACACCCTCCGCACCACCAAGGCCATGGTCGGGCACTTTGGTTACGGCTGCGAGCCCGCCAGCGGCGCGAGCGTGGCCGGTGCCGCGCAACTCCTCCGCGAAGGCATCATCAAGCCCGGCGAGCGAGTGGTGTGCATCCTCACCGGCCACGTCCTCAAAGACCCCGATGCCACCGTCGGCTACCACGTGGGCCTCGACACGAAGGCCGCGAACGTGGGAGGGCAGGGTGCGTCTCCACCCGGTGCCGCGCCACCGCCATCGCGCGGCAGGTGGGCCAACCCGCCCATCAAGGTGGCAGATGACCTCGGGGCGATTCTGCGGGCGATGGGTGTGGACCCGGCGTGAGCGGGGTCATGAGCGCGGCGTGCCGCGCCTTGAAACCACGCACCGCGCACCGGTGGCATCGCTCATACGATGCCCCGCATGGCCATCACTCTCGACACCCCCCGCCTGCGCGGCCTCATCGCCGCCGAGTTGCCATCACTCGCCGCCCTGCGACACGACTTGCACGCCCATCCCGAACTCGGCTACCACGAGCACCGCACCAGCGGCGTGGTCCAGCGCGAACTGGCCGCGATCGGCGTGAAGCACATCCCTGGTCTCGCGGGCGGCACCGGCGTGCTCGCGCTGATCGAGCCAACCGACCCGGCCGCGCGCCAGCAGCCCGCCGTCGGCCTGCGCGCGGATATGGACTGCCTCCCCATCACCGAGCAGACCGGCCTTCCCTACGCAAGCACCACCCCCGGCCTCATGCACGCCTGCGGCCACGACGGCCACACCGCCATGCTCATCGGCGCCGCACGCGTCCTCTCCAAACTCCCCCACCGCCCGCGCCCCATCCTCCTCTTCTTCCAGCCCGCCGAAGAGGGCGGCGGCGGTGCCGACCGCTTCTGCAAAGAGGGTGCGCTCGACGGCAAGGTCATCGGCCCGCGCGTGGAAAAAATGTTCGGCCTGCACGGCTGGCCCGATATGCCCCTGGGCGCCGTCGGCACACGCCCCGGCCCGCTCCTGGCCAGCACCGATGAGATTCGTGTGTCCATCCACGGCACGCAGTCTCACGGGGCCTACCCGCACCTGTCGCGCGACACCATCGTCTGTGCCGCGCACGTCATCACCGCTCTGCAGACCGTGGTGAGCCGCAACACCGGCCCGCTCGACAGCGTGGTCGTCACCATCGGCAAGATCGAGGGCGGCACCGCCACCAACATCATCCCCGAGCGGGTGGCCTTCATCGGCACCATCCGCGCGCTCACGCCCGAGACGCGGGCCCTGGCCCGCAAGCGTGTGCGCGAGGTGTGCGAAGGCGTGGCGGGCGCCCTGGGCTGCCGCGCCGAGGTGGAACTCAACGAGGGTTACCCGGTCACGCACAACGACGCGGCGCTGACCGAAGAGTTCTTCCGCATCGCCCGCGCGGGGCTGGGCGCCGAGCGCGTGCTGACCATGCCCCACCCCACCATGGGCGGCGAGGATTTTTCGTACTACGGCCACAAGGCCGCGGCGGTCTTCTTCTGCCTGGGCCTGCGCAAGCCGGGCACCGCGGGCGAGAAGTTCGCCACCCTCCACCAACCCGACTTCGATTTCAACGACGAGGCCATGCCCACCGGCATCGAGATGTTCTGCCGCCTGGCAACCGCGTGATGCTTGGGTACCCCCACTCTCCGAGTGGGGTCGACAAGTCTCCTCTTCACTGACACCACCCTGTCACCCAACAACCACGTTTGCGCGCCAACACGCGCCCTTCGCATTTCCGCCCTTGCCTTTTCCCTCCCACGCGCCATCCTCTCCGCGTGGACACGGCCTCCACCATCCCGCACGACTCACCCCTCACGCCCACGATGAGGCCGCCGGAAGGCGAGCCGAATCGTGGCGCTGAACAACTCGCGTTCTTCTCCCCACCCCCCAACGCCATCCCCCTCCTCCTCGAACTCCTCGCCGATTCATCCAACTCCCTCCTCGACATCGCCCTCTCCGCGCATACCTCTCTCGAAGCCCTCGCCGCGTGGATGACCCAGCCCGACATCGCCCAGCGTCTCGACGATCTCCACACAATCGCCGCACAGCGCGCCCGCCTCGTCGCGTCCCAATACCTCGCCGCCGCGGCCCTCGCCCTCAGCAACATCCTCACCGCCAGCACCAACCCCGCCGAGCACGCCGCGCTGAGCACCGCCAACCCGCGCCACCTCGCGCTCCGCCTCCGCCAACGCGAATCCACCCGCCGCACCGCCGCCACGCTCCTCCGCATCGCCACCTACACACCGCGTCGCGTCCGCGTCGCTCGCCTTGACTTTGGTGGGGCGGACGTCCCGTCCGCCTCATGCGCGTCTGGCTCTGCCTTTGCCTTCGGCCCCGGTGGGGCGGACGTCTCGTCCGCCACCCCCTCCCACACGGAGGGGGCAGGGGGTGCGCCAAACGTCCCCTTCTCCCCACCTCCGCAAGCCCTCGCCGGCCCACCGCACCACCAACCACCCCTTCCGCAAGGCACGGATACAGCGCCGCCAAGGCGGGGCCACGAGTCCTCGGATTCGCGCCACGCAGGCGCCGCGCGCCAGCCTCCCAGCCTGCCCGACGGCGAAATCTTCAGTATCCCCGGCCACCGCTTTCTCGCCCGGCGCGCCCCCATCACGCCCTCACCGCCCGCTCCCAACACCAGTTGATCCCCCTCCGCGGCACAGGCACCCGCCCGTACCGTTGCCCGTGCCCGAGCACGCGCCATCATCCAATGAATCTTCCTCCGCCCGCCTCGCGCGGCTCTCCGCCAAGGCCCGTGCGCTGCCG
>CAZNEU010000125.1:0-3430 GCA_964571915.1 uncultured Phycisphaeraceae bacterium | reverse complement strand
CCGGGCGCGAACGACGATGCCAGCGGCACGGCCGCGGTCATGGCCATCGCCCGCGCCCTGGTCCAGTCGGGCGTGCGCTGCGAGAGCACGCTCGTCTTCCTCGCCACATCCGGCGAAGAGCAGGGCCTGATTGGCGCGAAGTATCACGCCGAGCAGGCCGCCACGCGCAAGGAAGACATCCGCGCCGTGCTCAACAACGACATCATCGGCGATTCGCTCGGCCCCATGGGCGATGAGAGCCGCGCCGCCCGCGGCACCGTCCGCATCTTCTCCGAGGGCCTGCCCCGCAACGCCACCAGCGAGCAACTCGCCCGCATCCGCCAACTCGGCAGCGAGGTCGATTCCCCCAGCCGCCAACTCGCCCGCTACGTGGCCGAGATCGCCCAGCGCGAGCGGACGGCCGTGAAACCCATGCTGGTCTACCGACTGGACCGTTTCCTGCGCGGCGGCGACCACTCCGCCTTCAACGACGCGGGCTTCGCCGCCGTCCGTTTCTGTCAGACCCACGAAAACTACGACCACCAGCACCAGACGCCGCGCGTGGAGAAACGCCCCGACGGCACGGTGCGCCGCTTCGGCGACCTCCCCGAGTTCGTGGACTTTGAGTACGCCGCCAACGTCGCCCGCCTGAACGCGGCCGTGCTTATCCACCTCGCCAACGCCCCCGGCACGCCCGGCAACGCCCGCATCGTGACGGCCAAACTGGAAACCACCACCACGCTGCGTTGGTCCGCCAGCCCGGAGGACGATGTGGCTGGCTACGAAGTGGTCTGGCGCGATACGACCAGCCCCGCCTGGACCCATACCAAAGATGTGGGCCTCGCCACCGAAATCACGCTCGATGAGAACAAGGACAACGTCTACTTCGGCATCCGGGCCTATGACCGCGACGGCTACCGCAGCCCCGTGGCTTTCGCCGGCGCGGCACGGGAGTGAGCCAGCCCTTTCCCCGTCCGCCGGGGTGCTCGGTGCCTCGCGTCTTTGCCCCTCGCCTGTCGGCACGATAGTTTTCCCAGAACCCGCGCCTCCGCGCGGTTTTTTCTGCGCGCGGCCCCCGAGTGTGCTTAGACTGGCGCAGCATGAACGCGCTCACGGACGACCGCCGCATGACCAACACCCAGCCCACCTCCAACGCAGGCCCCGCACCCCAGCGCGGGCCCGCCGCGCCCGCCCAGCCGCCGCAGGATGCCGCGTTCCTCTCCGCCTTCCGCGGCCGCTTCATCGTGTTCGAGGGGCCAGACGGCTCCGGCAAGTCCACGCAGTTCCGCCGCCTGCTGGAACTCTGCGAGGCCGCGAAGGTGCCCACCTCGCACGTGCGCGAGCCCGGCGGCACCGTTACGGGCGAACGCATCCGCGAGGTGCTGCTGGACCGTGCCACCACCGGCATGACGGTGCGCTGCGAGATGCTCCTCTACATGGCCAGCCGCGCCGAACTGGTGGAGCAGAAGATCCTCCCCGCCCTCAATCGTGGCGACCTCGTCCTCGCCGACCGCTTCGTCTCCAGCACGCTCGCCTATCAAGGAGCAGCGGGCGGCCTCCCCGCCGCGGATATCGCCGCCGTCGCCCGCGTCGCCACGCGCGGCCTCGTGCCCGACCTCGTGCTGCTCTTCGACATCAACCAGGCCGCCGCGGCACGCCGCCTCTCGCCCCTGCTCGACCGCATGGAGGCCAAGGGGGCCGCGTTCCACGAGCGTGTGCGGCAGGGGTATCTCGATCTGGCCAAGGCCGACCCGCGCCGCTTTGCTGTGATCGACGCCGGCCAGGGCGAGCAGCAGGTGTGGAGCCAACTCGTGGCCACGCTCCGCTCACGCGGCCCCACGCTCGATCCCCGCCGCGGCACGTAGCGCCCGCCGTTCACTTCACGATCTTCACCGTGCTGATGCGCTCGACCAGCACCTCGTACACAACCGCGATGTCGTCGGCGTTCATCCGCACGCACCCCATGCTCATCTGCTTGCCCACGCTCGCGGCATCGATCGTGCCGTGGATGCCGTAGCCCGTGAACTTGCGCGTGCCCTCATCCACACCATCCAGCCCCAGCCAGTGCTCGCCGATGGGGTTCCTGGGGTTGTCGGGCTCGAACACCTCGCCCGTGCGCGGATTCACCCAGCGCGGGTTGGTGAGTTTGCTCTTGGGTCGCACCACGAACGCACCCTCGGGCGTGCCGTTGCTCTCGCCCAGGCCCACGCTGAAGGAACGCACGAACGTCCAACTCGGGTCCTGCCCGTCCGGGCCCATCTCACGCCCGATCGACGCGCTGGGCGGAAGCGGGTCGCCCATGTACACATCCATCCGGTAGTCGCTCTTGTGGATCACGGCGTGGAACGGCGCCCGCACCACCTTGATCTTCTGCCCGATCCGCAGGCCGCCGGGGTTGGTGATCTGGTTGATCCGCTGAATAAACCGCCAGTCCACGGGCAGGCCCTGCTTGCGCGTCAGCGTGACCAGCGAATCGCCCGCCGCGATCGCGTACACATCCGTGAGCGGGTCGCCCTTGCTCACGGCGGGCGAGAAGATCAGCGTCTCGTTCATCGCCGCGATCTGCGCACGCAGGGCCTTGCGCTCCTCACCGGGCAGGCGCGAATCGAGCAGGGCCGTGTTCAGCAGCGCGCGGGCCTCCAGCGGCCTGCCCGCGGCCAGGGCGCGGCCGGCCTCATCCACCAGGGCGCGCACACCGCCGGGCGTGTTGCCCTCGCTCCCGGTGCCGCTGCCGGGGCCTGCCGCGCCATCGGCGGGAAGGGGCTGGTTTGTGCTGGGCTGCGGCGTGGTGCCGGGCTTGGCGGGCACGGGCACCGTCGGTGCGTTCTTGTTCTCGCCCGCGGGGTTCACGTTGGGAACGCTGGTTCCCGGTGCGCCACCAGCCGGTGGCACGCTGGGGCCGCTGCTCGCGGGCGCCGTTGCCCGGGGGACGGAGGTGGGTGCGGGCACCAGCGTGCCGGTGTTGGGCTTGCCCATGTCGATGGGCTTGGGCTCGGTCTTGGCGGGCTCGGTCTTGGGCTGCGTGCCCGTGCCAGTCGGCGCGGGCGCGGCCTGCTCCATCGCCTTCGCTGCCTGCGGCACCGCAGTGCCCGCAAACTTCCAGATGCCGATCAACCCCAGGCCGGCGATGATGAACGCCCCGCCCACCAGGCCCACGCGCGCGCCCATCCCTGAGAGCGGCCCCGGGGCGCGGCCACCGCTGCGATCGGGGCGAATGTCTGACCGTGGAGATTGAGACGAAAGAGCCATGCGTTCATCCTTGAAGTGCGTGCCGTCCGTGTGAGCCGCTCGCCGCGCGAGGACCTGATTATTGCCGGTCTTTCGCCGTGCCACCGACTTCGGGTCGCCGCGGCGACCGAAGTCGGTGCCCACGCCCACGGGACCACCTGCAAAGCCGCACTCACCCCGACCCGCACCGCACCACCTCCATCTCCGTCGCCACCCAATCCAC
>CAZNEU010000124.1:0-6954 GCA_964571915.1 uncultured Phycisphaeraceae bacterium | reverse complement strand
CCTTGGCGATCGACTCCTCCATCCCGACCTCGTTGATCAGGATGTCCAGGCCCACCTCTTCCACGTCGAACACGCTCACCATGCCCAGGGCGGCGAGTTTGTCGAGTTGCTCATCCTTCACGCCGGGCACGGCCTTGATCGTCTCGGCCATGATCTCCAGGCCCTTGTTGAACTCGGCGGGGGTGAGAATGTCCACGTCCCACCCCGTGAGGCGGGCGGCGAGGCGAACGTTCTGCCCGCGCTTGCCGATGGCCAGCGACAGTTGATCGTCGCGCACCACCACCGTGGCCCGGCCCAGTTCGAAGCACAGGCTGATCTCGGCCACCTCGGCGGGCTTGAGGGCGTTGCCGATCAGGATCTGGCTGGACTCGTTCCAGCGCACGATGTCGATCTTCTCGCCGTTGAGTTCATCCACGATGTTCTTGATGCGGCTGCCGCGCACGCCCACGCACGCGCCGACCGGATCGACCTTGGAATCGACGCTGGCGACAGCGACCTTGGTGCGGTAGCCGGCCTCGCGGGCCATGGCCTTGATCTCGATGATCTTCTCGGCCACCTCGGGCACTTCGACGTCGAAGAGACGCTTGATAAAATCCGGGTGGGCGCGGCTCAGCACAATCTTCACCGCGTTGCCCACGTCGCGCACGTCCAGCACGAAGCAGCGAACGCGGTCTCCGGGCTGGAACTGCTCGCCGGGAATCTGCTCCGACCGCGGCATGAAGGCCTCGGCCCGGTCGATGTTGATGACCAGCGCGCCGCCCTCGTAGCGCTGCACCACGCCCGTCACGATCTCGCCCACGCGCTTCGAGAACTCGCCCAGAAGGCTGCTCCGCTCGTCGTCGCGGAAACGCTGGATCATCACCTGCTTGAAGGTCTGCGCGGCGATGCGGCCCAGCGTGGCCGGCGCCAGTTCCAGCGGCTCGCCGTGCCGGAAGAGCGTCATGCTGCCGCTCACCTGGTCAAACTCGCAGCGGAACTCTTCCGTATCGAGCGTGTTGAAGTGCTTGCGGGCGGCCGAGATCATCGCCTGCTCGAGGTCCTTGATCAGCGAACCCTTCTCGATCTTGCGGTCGCGCGCGATCGAGTCAAGGATTCGCATCATTTCGGCGGTGTTCATGCTCATGGCGTGTGCTCCGGTCGGTCGGGTTATCAAGTTGACAAGTTGACGAGTTGACGAGTTGACGAAACGAGGGCCGTGAAACCGGCGCTTTGCCGGCCCAAAACGCACAAGGCCACCGGCACAACTCAGCGTGCCCGTGGCCCATCACCGGTGCCAGAGCCACCGGAACCACGCGCCCCGGGGGCACATGGAAAGAACAACCGTCCACCTTCCGCTCAGACCATGAGCATCCCCCTTCGGAGAGTCTGGCCGGGCCGGAAGCGCCGGGGCCGCGACGCCAAGCGACACGCTGGAGCGTCAGCAACCATGTTCAGCGGCTGGGAAGCATGCGGGAGTTCCTTGGAAAAGACCACAAACGCGACAAGATGTCCGGCAGGAGTTTAGAAGGGTCGCGGGCCGCGTTCCACGTCGGGCCCCAAAGGGCGACGGCGCGGCCCCGGGCCGCTATGCTCGGGGCCTCATGGTGCCACTGGCCTCCGACCTGCATGGACGCGACAAGACCGTGCTGGTCTTGCGGCTTCCCTCGATGGTCACCGACGAGCAGGTGTCGATCATCCGCGAGGAGTTCCGCTCACGCATGCCGCGCCTTTCGGGGGCGGGTCTGGTGATGGATTTTTCCGCGGTCGAACTCATCAACTCCATCGGCATCACGTGCCTGCTGCAACTGGAGGAGGACTGCCGTCGTCAGAAGGCGACGATGCTCATGTGCCGGGTGCCCGGGGCCATCGCCCAGTTCTTCCGACAGTTGAAACTCGACCGCCGCTTTGTGGTCGTCAAGGACCTCGACACCGCCGTGGACACGATCGAGAGCCAGGCAACGCGCTGAGGTCGCGCCGGGGTCAGACCCGGTCGTTGGGCGTAACCGCCCGGCCCACGCGCAGCGCGCGTGCGCCCTTGAACTGGCCGATGTTGGCCAGAAACTTCTTCTCTCCCTCCACGCACAGCACCACCGGCTTGGCCAGCGGCTTGTCCGTGGCCACGATGTCTCCCACCGCCAGCCCGCGCAGGTCGCTGAGCGTCATGGTGGTTTCCGCCAGCAGCCCGGTGATGGTGAGCGGCGCACGGTTGAGCGATTGGGCGATCCGGCGCGGCGTGTCGTCGGCCCGGCCCGCCTTGGCCACGCTGAACCACGACTGGCTGGCGAGGTCCTCCATGATCGGTTCGATCACGTTGTACGGGATGCACAGGTTCATCGTGCCCGCCCGGTTCGCCATCTTCAACTCAAAGCCGATCACCACCACCACCTCGTTGGGGGGCACGATCTGCACCAGTTGCGGGTTGCTCTCGGTGGCGTTGATCTCGAAGGTGATGTGCTTCACGCCCTCCCACGCCTCGCTCAGCGCCGCCAGCCCGCGGCTGGTCACGTTCGAGATCAGTCGGCTCTCGATCAGCGTCATCGGCCTTTGCGGAATGAACAGGTCCTGGTTCGTGCCGCCCAGCAGGCGATCGATGATCGGGTAGATGATCAGCGGGCTGATCTCCAGGCACATCTGTCCGTCCAGCGGCCGGTTGCTGATCAGGTTGAAACTCGTGGGGTTCGGCAGCGCGGCGATGAACTCGCCGTAGGTCATCTGCTCGCAACTGGAGACCTTCACCTCCACGATGGTGCGCAGGAACCCGGAGAGTGCCGCGCCGAAGTTGCGGGCGAAACTCTCGTGCAGGGTCTGGAGCGCCCGCATCTGGTCTTTGCTCACGCGCTCCGGGCGCTTGAAGTCGTAGGGCCGGATCTCCACGGTGGCCAGGTCGCGCCGGTTGCGGCTGAAAATCTCGGTGCCGGTGCCCGCGGCCTCGACGGGAGCCTCGCCCGTGTCCACTGCCGAGAGGAGTGCATCGATCTCGGATTGGTCGAGCACATCGGCCATGGTCTGGGCACGCCAAATGGAACCCGCGGGAGGGGCGCAACCAACGCGCTGCACCGGCATCGAACCCATCTTGGTATCGGACGTACAGATGCCTGACCTTGAGGCCCGCGGAGTATCCTCTTTCATGCCCTTTGCACGAACCCTTCTCCTTCCCTTGCTTGCACTGTTGGCCCTGGTCGGGCCCGCATGGGGCGCCTCCCCGCCCGAGGCCGGCCCCGCCCAGCCTGTCGCGCGGCTGCCGAGCGTGGGCGCACCCGTGCTCAAGCCGGTTACCGCCCGCCGCGCCCATGGTGAGGAGGTGCGTGTGCGGGCGGTGGTGCTGCGCACGCCGGCCTATGCGGGCGAGCAGTTTCCTGTGGCCGTGGTGATCGACCACGCCGAGGGCTTCCACACCTGGCCCCAGCAGGATGTGCTGCCGCCGGACGTTGCGGAATTCGCCATTCGCACCCAGATCACCGCCACGGCCAGCCCCACGCTCCAAGCCACCGTCCATGACGTGCAGTACCCCCAGCCCCACCCGGCACCGGTCGCCAGCCCGACCGGGAAAGGCACGATCGACGTCCCGAGTTACTCCGGTGTCGCCGTGGCGTTCGTGCCTGTCACGCTGGGTCCCGACGCGGCGAGCGGCACGATCAAAGTCAGCGCGACGTTCCAGGCCTGTAACGACACGTTCTGCCTCCAGCCGCAAACCCTGATTCTCGATGTGCCTATTGAGGTCGTGCCGCTCCCGGCCGCCGGAGCCGCGGCCACGCCGCGTGCGCTGCACGAGCCCGAGTTGTTCGCTTCGTTCGACCAATCAGCCTTCGCGCGGGGGGCAGTTGTTGCCGGCGGCGGCACGGCCAGGCCCGTGAAGTTTGAGGTTTTCGGGTGGTCGTTCTCCATCAACGCGGCCGGCGCCGGCGGCACCGCGGGCCTGCTCCTGCTTGCCGCACTCGGCGGGCTGCTCTTGAACTTCACGCCCTGCGTGCTGCCGATCATCCCCATCAAGATTCTGGGCCTGAGTCAGGCCGCGGCCGACCCGCGCCGCTGCTTGCTGCTGGGGAGCATGATGTCGCTGGGTGTCGTCCTCTTCTGGCTGTGCATCGGCGCGGCCATCGCCTTCATCTCCGGCTTCAAGACCATCAGCACGCTCTTCCAGAACCCCGCTTTTCCCATCTTCGTCGGGGCCTTCATGCTCGTGATGGGCGCGGGGATGCTGGGTGCGTTCCACTTCCGCCTGCCCAACTTTGTCTACATGATCGACCCCAGCCGCGAGAGCGTGCCCGGCTCCGTCGGCTTTGGCGTGATGACCGCGGTCCTCAGCACCCCCTGCACGGCCCCGTTCATGGGTGCCGCGGCGGCGTGGGCGGCCACGCAGTCCCCCGCGCTCACGCTCTCCACCTTCGCCTCGATCGGCATCGGCATGGCCCTGCCGTATCTGCTCCTGTCGGCCAACCCGGCGTGGGTGAAGAAACTGCCGCGCACGGGGCCGGCCAGCGAACTGCTCAAGCAGGTGATGGGCATCCTGATTCTCGCCGTGGCCGTGTTCTTCCTCGGGCTGGGCATCGCTTCTGTTGCCGCGCGGCCCCCGCAGCCGCCCACGCTGGTGTATTGGTGGGCCGTGGGCACGATCGTCGCGGCGGGCGGCCTGTGGCTCGCCTGGCGCACATGGGCCATCACCCGGTCCACCGCCAGGCGACTGACGTTTGCCGGGCTGGGTATCGGCCTGAGCGTGCTGGCGATCTCGATCGCGCCGAGCCTTTCCAGTCGCGGGCCGATCGCCTGGGTGTATTACACCCCCGAACTGCACGCCCAGGCGATGGGTGAGAAAAAGGTTATCGTCATGGACTTTACGGCCGACTGGTGCCTGAACTGCAAGGCCTTGGAGGCGGCGGTGCTGCACCGGCCGGAGATTGTGGCGCTCCTTGCTTCGGAGGGCATCGTGCCCATGAAAGTGGACCTCACGGCCGACAACGAGCCGGGCAACGCCCTGCTCCGAGAACTGGAATGGGTGGGAATCCCGCTCCTGGCGATCTTCGGCCCCGCCCTGAGCGAGCCGATCAAACTGGACACCTACACCGTGCAGGCCGTGAAAGATGCCGTCGCGAAAGCGCGCGGCAAAGCACGCGCCGGTTGACTGTTACCCCCATGGGGTCTAGGTTTTTGGCCCCGGAATCCGCCCGAGCGCCCCGGGATGACAAGTTGCGGGCGTAGCTCAGTGGTAGAGCATCATGTTGCCAACGTGAGGGTCGAGGGTTCAAGTCCCTTCGCCCGCTTTGAGTGAGCCGGTGGGCCGTCCCGCCGGCTCGGCTTGTTTTTGCACCGGACCGGCGCGCCGGACGAGCCTGTTCGCCCACGGCACGACGGGTTTGTTTCCGCCGCCGCAATGCGTTAGCATGGGCCGTGTTCGCACGCTCTGCCCGCGGAGGACGGTTGCCAGGCCCACGCCGCCGAATGTCTGAAACGCTCCTGCTTGCTGTCGCCGCCGGCGGCCTCGTGGCCGCCTGCCCTGCGCTGGCGCAGCAGCAGGCATCCACCGCTCCGCGCGAGCCTGCGGATCCGGGGGCGCGGGTTTCCGGGCGAGATTTCGCCGGCGTGCGCATCGGTGCCAAGGAGCAGACCGGGCCGATCGTGTTCGCCGCATCTCGCGCGGCCGTGTGGACCGAGGAGCCGCCGTTGGGCGCGGAGGCCGGCACCACCATCGGGGGCCCCGTGCAACGCCTGGTGCTGCGGGGCGACGTGCGCGCCACCCTGGGTGTGTATGAGTTCAGCGCCGCCCGGGCCGTGGTGTGGATCGAGCGGCTGGAACCCAGCCCGACCGACCCCACCAAGTTTCTGCATCAGGTGGCGGTCTACTTCGACCGCGTCGGCGATCCCGCCGGCGCGCCCGGCTCCGGGCAGGCCGGTGATCGGCTGCTGGTTACCGGCCTCGTGCTTGGCGACGTGAAGTTGACCGCCGATACACTCGCCCGCGGCCGGCCCGCCGGCTCAACGCCCGCCGCGGACGCGGAGTCGGCCTTTCTGGACGAGGGCGAGCGCCGGCTCGGGAGGTTGCTTGAAGACCTGCTGGCCCCCGAGGCTGACGGCGCGGAGCCGCGCGCCGAACCACCACCGCGCACGCCGGGGTCGGGGGTCATCGTCCCTGCGCCGGGAACGGGGCCGGTGCTGCCGGGCCTGAGCCGCCCCTTCGAACCCAACTCGGTTCTGGCGCAGGAGGCCGCCCGCGGCCGAGCCCGCGAACGGCAGACACGCACCGCGCTCTCACCCTCGCGCACCGACCCGCTCTTCACGCGCGAGGGGCTGGTGACGTTTGCCGCGGGGGAGCCCACGCTGGTGGCGGGGGGCGAGCAAGGCGGCGAGAACGCCGTCCTCATCACGGGCGGCGTGCTCGTGCAATACACGGATGCACGCCGCGACCGCACGCTCCAGATTTCCGCCCGGAGGGCCGTGGCGTTTCTCGAGGGCGGGCCGATCGCCGACGTGCTGCGCGCCCCGGCCGACAAGGTCCGGGGGATTTATCTTGAAGGCGACGTGGTGGCTACCGATGGCACCTACACGCTCCGCGGTCCGCAGGTGTACTACGACCTGCAAGCCAACCGCGCCGTCGTTGTGGATGCCGTCTTCTGGACCTACGACCAGCGCACGAGCATGCCGCTCTACGTGCGCGCCAAGACCCTCATGCAGACCGCCGCGAACCAGGTTCGCGGCGAGGGTGTTACGCTCGCCAACTCCAGTTTCTTCACGCCGCACCTTGCGCTGGGCGCCAAGACGCTGACCGTGACACGCCAGCAAAGCGGCGACGGCGGACGCGCCGAGAGCAGCACCTACGTCGAGGGACAAGACCTCACGCTGCGGGCCGGCACGCTTCCCTTCTTCTACTTCCCGAGTTTCGAGGGCAACCTTGAGAACTTCCCGCTGCGCGATGTGCGCGTGGAGAACTCCTCCAGCGCCGGCGCGGCGATCAAGACCAGTTACGACGTGTGCGGCCTGCTG
>CAZNEU010000123.1:0-1612 GCA_964571915.1 uncultured Phycisphaeraceae bacterium | reverse complement strand
CCCACCAAATCAGAAATCACCGCCGGTGCCAAGCCCGGCACGCTCTTCCTCAAGCGTGAACTCACCCACGCGGCCGTGCCCATCGTCGATGCCCGCGCGTTCTTCGCCAACGGCGTGGATGCCGGCCTGCGTCCCTACCGCGACGATGTCCACCCCAGCCGCGACGGCCAGGTCGTGCTCGCCGCGGCCCTGCGCGAGGCGATCACCGTGGCCCGGTAACACCCCCGGCCAGCCCCGCATCCTCTCGCACCACCCCCGCCCGGTCTGGCCTTGCGCGGCCTTCCTACCGATGCTCATGCCATGGGGGCGCTGGAACCGCCCGCTTGCACGCCGTGTCCACCTCGCCTATTCTTCCATCCGTTCATCCGCATATACGGATATAGCAAGCCCGATGCCCAGCCTCTTCGCCCAACACCTCGCCCAACGCACCCTCGTCTTCGACGGCGCGATGGGCACCAGCATCTTCCAGCGCACCCTCTCCGTCGAGCACGACTACTGCAACTGCGAGAACTGCACCGACATCCTCGTGCGCACACGCCCGGACGTGATCCAGGAGATCCACGAGAGTTTCCTCGCCGTCGGCGCCGACTGCGTCGAGACCGACACCTTCGGCGCCAACAAACTCGTCCTCGGCGAGTTCGGCCTCACCCCCGAAACCCGCTCCCTCAACCGCATGGCCGCTGAAGTCGCGCGGGCCGCGTGCAAAACGCACCACACCGCGGACAAGCCGCGCTTCGTCATCGGCTCCATGGGCCCGGGCACCAAACTCATCACCCTGGGCAACACCGACTGGGACACCCTCTTCGACAGTTACCGCGAACAAGCCCGCGGCCTGCTCGACGGCGGCATCGACGCCTTCCTGCTCGAAACCTGCCAGGACGTGCTCCAGATCAAGTGCGCCATCAACGCGATCCTTGCCGCGCTGGCCGAGGCGGGCCGCACCACGGCGGACGTGCCGATCATGGTCTCCGTCACCATCGAGACCACCGGCACCATGCTCGTGGGCACCAGCATCGAGGCCGCAACGTCCATCCTCGCGCAGTACCCCATCATCTCGCTGGGCCTGAACTGCGCCACCGGCCCGGCCGAAATGGCCGACCACATCCACTACCTCGGCAAGCACTGGGGCGTGGGCCGCACGCAGGGCCGCCTGCTCTCCTGCCTCCCCAACGCCGGCCTGCCCGTGCTGGTCGAAGGCCGCACCGAGTACCCCCTTGCGCCTCAGCCCTACGTCGAGGCCATGCTCAGGTTCATCGAGCGCGACGGTGTCTCCATCGTCGGCGGGTGCTGCGGCACCACGCCCGAGCACATCCGCCTCCTCGCTTTGGCGGTCGCCTCCCGGCCAGACCGCGCCCCCGCCACCGGCCCTGTCAAGGCCGCGCCCGCCCCCGGCATCGCCTCGCTCTACCAGCCGCAAGACTACCGCCAGGACAACTCCCTGCTCATCATCGGTGAGCGCATGAACGCCTCGGGCAGCAAGAAGTTCAAGGCCCTCCTCGAAGCCGAAGACTTTGACGGCATCGTCTCCCTCGCCCGCGAGCAGGTCCGCCACGACTCCGCCCACGTCCTCGACCTCAACGTGGACTACGCCGGGCGCAACAACGCCGCCGAT
>CAZNEU010000122.1:0-3762 GCA_964571915.1 uncultured Phycisphaeraceae bacterium | reverse complement strand
CCCCAAGGGCGAGTTCTTCGCCCTCAACTACCGCGAAACCTGCCCCGTCGCGATCGGGCCCGACTTCTACGCCGCCATCGGCAACGGCGCCAGCGATTCCATCGCCGCGGCTCGCACAGGCGGCAAGTCCGTCGCCATCCCCGGCACCGTCGCGGGCCTGCTCCTCGCCCACCAGCGCTGGGGCACGGGCCTGCTCAATCGCGCGGCCGTGCTCGCCCCCGCCATCCGCCTGGCACGCGAGGGTTTCGCCGTGGATGCCGCGTTCTACAAGGCCGCGATCACCGAAGTCGCCCCCAAGTTCGAGGCCAATCCGGACTGGAAAACCCGTTTCCCCTTCGTCTGGCAACGCTACCTGCGCGAGGGCAAGGTCGCCGTCGGCGACATCATCAAGGCCCCCGAACAGGCCGAGGCACTCGAACTCATCGCCAACAACGGTGCCGCGGCCTTCTACACCGGCCCCATCGCGCACGCCATCGTCGGTGCGATCACCGCCGACGGCGGCGTGCTGACGCTGGCAGACCTGGGCGCGTACGCACCGGCGGACGCCGCGCCCCTGCGCTTCCGCTTCGAGGAGACCGACTTTGCCACCATGCCCCCGCCCTCCAGCGGCGGCATCGCCCTGGCCCAAACCCTCATGTTCCTGGAGCAGGCCGGGGCGCGCCGCATCATCGAGCAGCACCCCACCGAGCCCGGCGGCTACCCGCCCCACTACACGCACCTGCTGACCGAAGCCTTCAAGCACGCCTTTGCCGATCGTTCCCGCTACCTCAGCGATCCGGCCTTTGCCGCCATCCCTCTCGCGCGGCTCACATCAGAGGACTACATCCGCGAGCGTGTCGCCACCTTCCGCCCCACCGGCTCGCTCGATTCGCCCGACTACGGCACGCTCCCCGAGGGCGCGCCGCAGCCCAACGAGCCCGCGCCCGACGACCGCGGCACCAGCCACCTGTGCGTGGTGGATGGTTCCGGCAACGCCGTGGCCTGCAGCGAGACCATCAACCTCGGGTTCGGCTCGCTGGTGGCCGTCGAACGCTTCGGCTTCATGCTCAACAACCAGATGGACGACTTCACCACCCTGCGCGGCAAGGCCAACGCCTTCGGCCTGCGCCAGAGCGATGCCAACCTGCCCGCGCCCGGCAAACGCCCCCTCTCCAGCATGTCGCCCACCATCGCCACGGTGAGCGGCACCGACGACACCGCGCGGGTGCGCCTCGTGGCCGGGGCCTCGGGCGGGCCGCGCATCATCACGGCCACGGCCCAGGCCATTCTCAACGCGCTGCTCTTCAACTGCGGCAGCGGCGAGGCCGTGCTGCGGCCGCGGATTCATCACCAGTGGATGCCCAACGTGCTGGAGATCGAGAGCCAGTATCCGGGCGTTCACAACGGCCTGCCCACAGCGCTGTGGATGCGCAAACTCCACCACCAGGTGAAGGAACCCACGAACAGCGCGAGCGTGCAACTGATCCAGCGGGCCATGACCGCGGGGGGCGAGAAGTGGGACGCGGCCAGCGACCCCCGCAAGGGCGGCGCCCCGGCCGGCGAATGATCGCCCCAATGCCCACCGTCTTCCTCAACGGCGCGTTCCTTGACACCCCCGGCCAGGCCCGCATCAGCGCGCTTGATGCGGGGCTTCAGCACGCCGTCGGCCTCTTCGAGACCATGCTCGCCGTGCGCGGGAGGGCCGAGCCCGTCGTCCTCGGTCTCGAACACGTGCAGCGCCTCATCGAGTCCGCCAGCGCCCTGGGCCTGAGCCACGACCTGCGCGAGGCCGCGCTCTACGAAGCCCTCGTCGAAACCTTCCGGCGCTCCGGCCTCGAACGGGCCCGCATCCGCCTCACCATCACCGCGGGCGATCTGAACATGCTCGCACGCGGCACAGGCGCGCTGCCGCCTCACCCCGCCGACCCCACCGTGCTCATCGTGGCCCAGCCCGCCACGCCCTACCCCGCGCGCATGCTCGAAGAGGGCGTGCTCGTCTCCATCGCCGAAACCCGCGCCAACCCCCTCAACCCGCTCGAAAGCCACAAGACGCTCAGTTACTGGTGGCGCTTGCGCGAACTGCAACTGGCCGCGGCCAAGCAGGCGGGCGAGGCCCTCGTCTTCAGCGTGGCCAACCAACTCGTGGGCGGGTGCGTCAGCAACATCTTCCTCGTCAAGAGCGGCACACTCCACACGCCCCCCGCACGCGGCGACGATGCCGCGCCCCGGAATGCTGACCCGCTCACCAACCCGCCTCCCCCCCCGCCCTCGCCGCCAAGCACCACCGCGAAGAGCGAACCGCCCAGCGCCGTGCTCCCCGGCATCACGCGCCAGTGGGCCATGCACACCGCCGCGGGGCGCGGCATGTTGACGCAGCGCCGCCCGCTCACCATCAACGACCTGCTCGCGGCAGACGAAGTCTTCCTCACCAACTCCAGTTGGGGCGTGCTGCCCGTCGTCCGCATCGAGGCCCACACCGTGGGCACGGGCTTGCCGGGGCCGATCACGCGCCAACTCATTGAGGACTGGGCCGCGGAGACACGGCCGCTCGGATAACAGTGAACCCGTCCACCGGCGGTGGGTAGGTTCAGCGGGTTTCAACGCGTTGAGCGCCCTCCAGATCAATCTTCCTTCGGGAAAGTCGCCCGCACCTGCACCTCAGACTCGCACATCCGTCACTGAAGCCTCTCCCCCAGAAATCCGCTCACCTTGTCAATCCCGATCCGCTCCTGCTTGCCCGTGTCCCGATCGCGCACCGTCACGGTCTGGTCTTTCACCGTGTCGCCATCGATCGTGAAACAGAACGGGCACCCCGCCTCGTCCATGCGGGCGTAGCGCTTGCCGATGCTCTGCTTCGCGTCGCTCTCGATGAACCCGCCCTTGCCGAACTTGGCGAACAACTCATCCGTCAACTTCTCGGCGATCTCCGGCAGGCCGTCCTTGTCCATGAGCGGGAAGACCGCGGCCTTGATGGGCGCGATGCGCGGGTGCAACTTCAGAATCTCCGGGCTCGGGCGAGACGGATCGACCGTGTACCCCTCGCAGATGAGCGCGAGTGCGCCGCGATCCAGGCCGGCCGCGGGCTCGATGCAGTGCGGCATGTAGCGTTCGCCCTTTTTGCCGCCGTTAGGGAGCGTCTCGCCGCGCGTGGGGTCGAAGTAAACCAGTTTCACCTTGCTGTGCGTCTGGTGCTGGGTCAGGTCGTAGGAGCCGCGGTGGGCGATGCCCTCGAGTTCGCCGAAACCGGGGGCCGTGAACGGGAAGCGATACTCCACATCGCTCGTGCCGGTTGAGTAGTGGCTCAACTCGTCCTTGGCGTGCTCACGCAGAATCAGATTCTCGCCCGCCAGGCCCAGGCTCTTCCACCAGTCCATGCGGAAGTCGCGCCAGAACGTGTACCACACCATGCTCTCATCGGGGTGGCAGAAGAACTCCAGTTCCGCCTGCTCGAACTCGCGCGAGCGGAACGTGAGGTTCCGCGGCGTGATCTCGTTGCGGAAACTCCGCCCCGTGTTCCCGATCCCGAACGGCACCTTCACGCGCGTCGAATCCACCACATTCTTGAAGTGGACGAAGATGCCCTGCGCGGTCTCGGGCCGCAGATACACCTTGTTATCGTCGGTCTGTGTCAGGCCCGCCCACGTCTCGAACATCAAACCTCGCCGATGCCGTGTCTACGGCTTCGGAAACGTTCGTTGTCTCGATTTGACCTTTTGCGACAATGTACTTGCCCATGCGCTTCGAGGAGACCACAGCGGCTGCCGCCTCGGTCCAAGAACCCAC
>CAZNEU010000121.1:0-21121 GCA_964571915.1 uncultured Phycisphaeraceae bacterium | reverse complement strand
GGCGCTCGCCCCGCGCCTCTTCCTTCGCTGGGACTTGATGCGCCGGGGCACCCTGTGGTGTCGCGTGCCATCGCCGTTCCGTCAACAGCCGCGCCGCGAGCATCGGGCTCGCCCGCGGTTTCGGTCGTTGGTGCCCCCGCCGCCCTTGCGGCCGCGGCCGTTCCGGCCCGCTCCACGCTGCTCGTGGCGAATCAGGTTCGGCGCGCCGGCCAATCGGGGTTCAGTTTCACCATCCCGCGTTCGCCGGTGTACGGGTCGTGCGCCGGAGGCGGGCATCTGGTTGCGTTCGGCGAGTTTCCGCGCCGGGCCGGGCCGCACGCGAAGTAACGCTCACTCGGGCGGTGGTGCGGGCGCATCGTCGCGCCTGCGAACATACTCGCGCCCGCCCCACCGGGTGGCCTTGCCGCGCCGGAGGTCTCGGGCGGCTTCCAGCAAGATACCCGCAATGAGGGCCGCAGCGAGCGGGTAGAACGGCACACCCCTCAGGCCCGATCTGCCCAGCCGGTGCATCGCCACAAGCCCCGCGGCCATGAGCGCGAGGGCCACGGGTCCCAGCAGGAGGCACACGAGGCCGAGCGGATCGCCCGTGGTGCCCCACACGGCCCAGCCGCTGGCCGTGGCAGTGGCGGCGGCAAGCGGGAGCGCGACACCCGAGAAGAGCAGACGCGCGGCGTTCTGTTCCAGGCGCGCGGGCACGCGGCTGCCGGCCTCGGTGTAGATGCGTCGCCAGCCACGCCGGAAGGCCGGCCAACTCTCGTACATTGAGCAATGGACCATGCCATCGGCGAGAAAGAGCCCGATGGGCGTGCGGCCGTGGTAGAAGGTGTTGCGGGCCAGATGGATGTCTTCGAGCAGGTACTCGCGGGCCGCCGCGTGCCCGCCGACGGCGTCGTACACGTCGCGCCGGAAGAGCATGAACTGGCCGTTGGCAAACGGTCGGCCCCGTTCATGCTCGCGCCGGTTCACCCGCAGGGGCGGATATTGGCGCATCAGTTCCATTCCCGCCGCGGGCTGCACCAGGTGCTCAAACCAGCGCCGGCGTGAGAGCGTGCTGAGCAGGCTGACGAGGCCGAGTTGGCGGTTCTTCAAGAGCGCCAGGCAGGCACGCACGCAGCCGGGGTCGAAGCGTGTGTCGGCATCGGCAAAGAGCAGATACGCGGCACCCCGCGTGCCGCGGGCACGGCCCACGGCCTCGTACACCGCGTGAACTTTCCCGGCCCAGTCGGGCGGGCAGTCGGTGATAACCACCACCTCGAAGCGCGGATCATCGCCCGCGGCGTGCCGCAGCGCGGCCTCGGTGCCGTCGGTGCAGCGGTCGAGCGCGAACACAAACCGGAGGTTGGGGTAGTCCTGGACCCGCAGGGAGCGGACGAGGGCGCCGATCATCGCCTCTTCGTTGTGAGCGGGCACCACCACGCACACGGCCTCGGCCGTGGCCGGATCGACCACGGCCTCGGGCAGCGCGAGCCCGTCGCGGGCGGTGGGGAGGTGCAACCGCGTGGCCACGACCATGCCCAGGACCACGGACCAGTACACGGCGCACCCCGCGGCAAGGCCGGTGAGAATCAGCAGCGAGAGCGTGAGAGAGAGCGGAAGCCCCGCGCTGGCGGCGACGAATGGAAGGGCGTGCGTCAAGGGCGGTAGACTACACCCGTGAAGAAGCCGAAGCGACACCGGCCCGCAGAGCGTGTACCCGCCGTGTGGGTCTTCTCGCGCGAGGCCGTGCGCAAGGTTGACGAGTGCTGCGCGCGCGAGTTCGGCCTCCCCACCATCGTGCTGATGGAGAACGCCGCGGCCCACCTGGCGGCCGTCGTGCTGGGTGAAGCGGCACGCACCGCGGGCGGCGGCGTGATGATCGTGTGCGGCCCCGGCAACAACGGGGGCGACGGGCTGGCCGCAGCCCGGCACCTGCACAACGCCGGTGTGCCGGTGGCGGTGGTGATGAGCCACCCGCCCGCCCGCGTGCGGGGGGATGCCCGCGTGCAACTGGGCGTGTGCGTGCGCATGGGCATGGACATTGTGCAGGCCGACGCGCACGAACCCGCCACGGCACTCGCGGCCGTGGCCGGCCGCCTGGGCCGCGAGGGCGTGGTGGTCGATGCCCTCCTGGGCACGGGGCTCAACCGCCCGATCCCGGCGGGCTCGGTCTTTGCGGGACTGATCGAGGGCGTGAACGCGCTGCGCACACGCGGCTGGCGTGTGGTGGCGGCGGATATCCCTTCCGGCATGGACGCGGACACAGGCCGGGCCGTGTGCGCGACGGAGCGGGGCGGCACGACGGCGGTGGTCGCCGACATGACCGTCGCCTTCACGGGGCTGAAGAACGGGTTTTGCAAGGCGGGTGCGGCGGCGTATCTCGGTACGGTGCTGGTGGTGCCAACGGGTGCTCCCGGAGAACTGGTCCGGCGCTTTGGCAGGCGGAAGGGACCGGGGCGATAAGCGCGTGCGGCGACGGTGGGCGGTCTGGGTGCGGGCGGGCGTGGGCCGTGGGGGCGGAACCGGCCGCGGGCGACCGCCGGGAGGGATGTCGGCAACTGGTGGGTGGACCGTGCGTACATTCACCGGGGTTCGCGACCACGCGCCCCGAGCGGATGGAGGTCGCCATGGCCGTGCGGATGGAACTGGCTCGCATCCTGATCAAGGAACTCAGCGACTATCAACTCATCGAGTTGCGGGAAGTCGCTCCGACCGACAGCGACGACGCGGGCAAGCCGCAGTTCTCGCAGGTGGAGGGTGGACGTTCATTCCCGATCGTGATCGGCCTGCCCGAGGCCCAGGCCATCGAGCGTCGCCTCAAGGGCATCCAGATCAAGCGGCCCCAGACGCACGACCTGCTCGCCAACGCCATCAGCCAACTCGGCGGTCGGTTGGAGTCGATCACGATCAACGACCTCTCCGACCATACGTTCTACGCGCAACTCAACGTGCGCGATGCCGCGGGCAAGGTCGTGAACATCGACGCCCGCCCCAGCGACGCGATCGCGCTGGGCATCGCCGGCAACGTGCCCATCCTCGTGGCCGAGCACGTGCTGGAGGCGGCGCAGAACGACCAGCAGTGAAGCGGCGGATATGCTCTGCGAAGTGAACGCTTCGCCCACGCAACCGCCGCGGTCTGAGAGCCTCCCGCTCGTGGATGCCTCGCCGCACGTGGCTCCCGCGCTGTTTCTGACCGCCGACGTGCCGGGGATCGGCGGTGCGCTCCGGCAGCGGCCCGAGGACTTTCTGGTGGAGGAGATTCCCGCCTACGACCCCTGCGGGAGCGGCGAGCACATCTACCTGATGGTGCAGAAGACCAACATGCCCACGCTGCAGATGGTGCAGTTGGTGGCACGCCACTTCAACGTGAAGACGAGCGCGGTGGGCTACGCGGGCCTGAAGGACAAGCACGCCATCACGCGCCAGGTGGTGAGCATTCACACGCCCGGAAAGACGGCCACCGACTTCCGCGAACTCCAGCACCCCAAGGTGGTGGTGCTCTGGGCCGATCAGCACAACAACAAACTCCGGCGCGGCCACCTCCGGGGCAACCGCTTCTCCATCCGCGTGCGCAACGTGGCGCCCACGGGCGTGCTCGCGGCCAAGAGAGTGCTGGAACGCCTCGAAACACTCGGGGTTCCCAACCGCTTCGGTGAGCAGCGTTTCGGGCACGCCCTGAACAACCATCTGGTGGGCCGCGCGATCATCATGGGCGATTGGGCGGGCGCGGTGCGCGAGATTCTCCTCCCCGAAGGCGACGACCGCCCCGAGCACAAGGCCCAGCGCAAGGCCGTTGCCGCCGCGCGATATAAAGAGGCGATCGTGATGCTGCCCGACGCCGCCTCCACTGAGCGCGATCTGCTGCGGGGCCTGATCGGGGGCGCGAGCGAGGAGCGGCTCATCCGCACCATGCTGCCGCAGGCGCGCCAGTTTTTCGTCTCCAGTTTCCAGTCCGCTGTGTTCAATGCGATCCTCGATCGGCGGTTGCTCGATGCGCGGGGCGGGCGCGCCCCCGGGATTGATGCTCTGCGCGCGGGCGACTACGCCTTCAAGCACGAGAACGGGTCAATCTTCGCCGTTGACGATGCCGTGCTGGCCGACCCGGGCACACCGGCCCGCCTGGCGGGCCTGGGCATCAGCCCCACGGGCGCGATGTGGGGTCCGGAGGTGCCGCGCTGCACGGGCGAGAGCGGCGACGTCGAGGAGCGGTGCCTTGCGAACGCGGGCGTGCGCCCCGAGGACCTGGGCGCGTTCAACGCTGGCAGCCCGGATCAACTGCGGGGCGAGCGGCGACCCTTGCGCGTGCCCGTGAAAGACATTCAGTACGAGGGCGGCTCCGACGAGTTCGGCCACTACGTTCGCTGCGCCTTCGAGTTGCCGCCGGGGGCCTTCGCCACGGTGGTGATGCGCGAGATCATGAAGCCCGATGCGCTCGCTGGCGCCACGCCGCGCGGCTCGCGTGAGGCGATGGGTGAGGGCGCGGAGGCGGGCGAAGGGGCGCGTCCACGAAGCATGGGCGAGGGCCCCGGGCCGGACGACGAAGGGCGCAGCGCGTGAGCGGTGGCAAGCCCCCCACGCTGGTGGTCTTTGACATTGGCGGTGTGCTGGTGCGCATCTGTCGTTCGTGGAAGGAGGCGTGCATGGCGGCGGGCGAGCCCTTCCATGCGCTGGCCGCGACGGCCGAGGCCAGGGCCGCCCGCAAGCAGATCGTGCGCCAGTACGAGGTCGGCAAACTCACCTGCGATGAGTTCTGCGACAAGATCGTGGCCGCGTCGGGCGGTGTGTACAGCACGTATCAGTTCCGCCGCATCCACGAAGCGTTCCTGCTGCGTGAGTATCCGGGCGTGGGCGTGCTGGTAGAGGCGATTCAACTCGCCGGTGTGGAGACGGCCATTCTCTCGAACACGAACGCCTCGCACTGGGACCGCCTGGCCCCACCGGCGGCGAGGCCGAGCGTGGAGTTTCCGACGCCCCGTCGCATGAAGAACCTCTTTGCCAGCCACCTGCTGCACCTGGGCAAGCCGCAGGCGGAGGCGTACCGCTTTGTGGCGATGCGCCTGGGCGTGCGGCCGGAGCGAATCCTGTTCTTTGATGATGCCGAAGAAAACGTGGCCGCGGCCAAGGCGGAAGGGTGGCTGGCCGAGCGGATCGATCCGACGGGCGACCCCGCGGCTCAGATGTACGCCCGCTGCAAGGCCCACGGCGTGATCCCGTGAGCGTCGTGCCCGCGCCCGCTCATGCACGCTTGGGCGGCACAATGTCCCACGCAAGGCCCACCCACGACATCGCCTTGATCGTGTAGTACGTCAGGTCGACCTCGAACCACCTGCGCCCGTGCGCGGCAGCGCGATCGTGGGCGTGGTGGTTGTTGTGCCAACCCTCACCGAACGAGATGATCGCCACCCACCAGTTGTTCTTGGACCCGTCGCCGGTGTCGTGGCTCTGGTACCCCCATGTGTGCGCGGCGGAGTTCACGAACCAGGTGGCGTGGTAAACGAACACCACACGCACCGCCACGCCCCACACCACCCATGACAGGGCCAGCGGCCAGCCGCCGAATGCCCAGCCGCCCGCGAAGAGCGCACCGGCGAGAGCGAACTGAGGCAGGTAGTGGTACTTGTCGAACCATGCGGTAACCGGGTTGCGCTGCAGGTCTTTGGCCGCGCCGCGGGCGTCCATGCCTTCGGGCTCGCGCGTCACGCACCACAGAATGTGGGCCCAGTTGAAGCCGTGCTTGGGCGAGTGCGGGTCGTGGTCGCCGTCAGAGTGCTTGTGGTGGATGCGGTGCATGCCCACCCATTGCACCGGGCCGCCCTGCCAGTTCAGCACGCCCAGCGTGGTGAGCACATACTCAAACCAGCGCGGCGTCTTGAAACTGCGGTGCGTGAGCAGGCGGTGGTAGCACAGGCAGATGCCCAGCCCGCCGCACAGCCACCACAGGCCCAGCGCGATGCCCATGCCGCTCCACGAGAACGTGAAGGGCGCGGCGATGGCAAGCACGTGCATCGAGCCGATGCCCAGGAAGTTGATGGGGTCCAGGTCGCGCCACGTGAGCGGGTGGTCGCGGTGGTGGTGATGCTCCACGGCCTTCACGTCTGCGGCGGCGATCGCGGGAGAGGGCGTGCCCATCTTGGGCGTAACCTCGGGCGCGTTGGCCGCGGGCGGGCTGGGAATGTGCAAAGGATTGAGGGCGATCTGGGACATCCCTGTCTCCGGGAAGCGCCACCGGCGAGCCGTCGAACCACACAGACACGACGGGGGCGGAGTGGTATGGTGAGAGGAGAGCCTACAGGTTATGCGCGCCGGGGGGGTGCCGGGCCGGCGCGCCCGTGGATTGTACCGAAAATGGGTATGCTGCCTCCATGAAGGTTGCAAAAACGGCGTTCGGCGTGGCGATCGAGGTTCCCGGCGCAGAGCACCTGCCCGTGCGGCACATCTTCGGCATCGGTCAGAACTACGCCAGGCACGCCCAGGAAATGGGCGGCGCTCCCCCCGAGCGGCCCGTGGTGTTCAGCAAGAACCCGATGGCGGCCTGCTGCTCCGGCGACACCATCGTGATCCCGAGGATCTGCCAAGACACGGAGCAGGTGGATTACGAGGGCGAACTGGCGGTCGTCATCGGCAGGAGCGCCCGCGATGTGCCGCGTGAGCGGGCCCTGGAGTTCGTCCTCGGCTACGCCGCCGCCAACGACGTGAGCGCCCGCTGGTGGCAGAAGCAGGGCAGCGGCGGGCAGTTCTGCCGCGGCAAGGGCTTCGACACCTTCTGCCCGCTGGGCGACGTGGCACCCGCCGCAAGCGTGCCCAACCCCAACGCTCTGCGGCTCACCACGCGCCTCAACGGCCAGGTGATGCAGGACGAGAGCACGGCGGACATGATCTTCGATGTGCCCACGCTCATCAGCGAACTCAGCCGCGGCACCACGCTCTTGCCGGGCACGGTGATCCTGACGGGCACGCCCAGCGGCGTGGGCACGGCCCGCAAGCCGCCGGTGTACCTGAAGGCGGGTGATGTGGTGGAGGTGCAGATTGGCGGGGTGGGTGTCGTGGAGAACAGCGTGCGAGCGGAGTGACCGCGCGGCCGAGCATCCCGGCACCACCCAAGGCATCCGTCAGACAGAACCTCGAGCCTCGTTCGGCAAGGTTGACCGGCGGCATGGCGGATTTGCTGCCACGGGGCGACCTTGCGCGCACCCATACGCTTCGTGCAGACTCGCCCGCACCCCGCAACCCCGGCATGGCCAAGAAGAAAGACAAGCCCGACCACCGCGTGATCGAGAACCGTCGCGCGCACTTCGATTACGAGATCGGCGAAACGGTCGAGTGCGGCATGCAACTCTTCGGCTCGGAGGTGAAGTCCGTGCGCGCGGGGCTGGTCTCCCTCGCCGAGGGGTACGTTCGGGCCGACGCGACCCCGCCCTCGCTCTACCTTCACGGCGTGAACATCGCGCTCTACGGCCCCGCCGGAGCCATCGGGGGCAGCAGCCGGCAGGCCGAGCCCACACGCACACGCAAACTGCTCGCCCACAAGAACGAGATTCTCAAACTCTGGAAGGCCCAGCAGATCAAGGGCAACACGCTGGTTCCCCTCAAACTCTACTTCAAGAACGGCTACGCCAAGTGCCTCATCGGCGTGGGCACAGGCCGCAAACGCGGCGACAAACGCGAGGCCATCAAAACCCGCGAGATGAAACGCGATATTGACCGGGCGATGACGAAGCGGAAGTAAAGGAGCGGGCCTCGGCATGTGTGGCCGTATGATTTCGTTCAGTGGTCGAGCGCGATGCCAGCCCGAGCGTGCCCACAGACCCGGAGGTCAGCCCGGCGGTGTTGACCATCGGCTACGGAAGCAGCCGCTCCGCAGACGACCTGCTTGGGGTGGCATCCCGCTACGGCGTTCGTTATCTGGTTGATGTTCGCAGCAAACCCTACTCCAAGTTCCGCCCCGAGTTTTCCCGTGAAGCACTGGAAGCCATCGCTCGGCGGACAGGCCTCGCGTACCTCTTCATGGGCGACACGCTCGGCGGATTGCCAGCCGATCTCGCGTGCTACACGGACGGTCGCGTGGACTACGACAAGGTTCGTACTCGCGACTGGTTCCAGCGGGGTTTGGATCGCGTCGAACGCGGCTGGCGGCTCGGGCACACCGTGGCGCTCATGTGCGCGGAGTTGGAACCCGAGCGCTGCCACCGGAGCAAGCTTCTAGGTGCCGCGCTGGAGGCTCGCGGTGTCGCCGTCCGCCACATAGACGAAGGTGGGGCGCTCATCACGCAGCAACAGGTGCTTGATCGCTTGACGCGAGGGCAGGGCGCGCTGTTCGATCTCGGGCTCACGAGCCGGCTGAGGTACGTGCCCACTGATCGCGAGGATCAGGAGGCCACGTGATCGAGCGAGTCTTCACCATCGGGGCATACGGGTTCACTGAGCGTGAATTTATTGAGGCGCTGCGGTCGGCCGGGGTTGATGTTCTGGTCGATGTGCGAGCTCGTCGTGGCGTGCGCGGCTCGGCCTACGCGTTTGCCAACGCGAAGCGATTGCAAGCCTCGCTCGCGGCGGCGGGCATTCGTTACACCCACGCCAAGGAGTTGGCCCCCAGCCAATCCGTGCGTGAAGCCCAGTGGCGGGCCGATGCCTCGGCCGGCGTTGGAAAGCGCGATCGCACGGCACTTGGCCCGGCATTCGTGGCGGCGTACGAGAATGCTTGCCTGAGCGGATTTGATATTGACAGGTTCTTGGACACCCACGCAGAGTCGAGCCGCCGCCCGGTGCTCTTCTGTGTCGAGCGGTTGCCAGAAGCGTGCCACCGCTCGCTTGCGGCGGCCTGTGTTGCCCGTGCTGCGGCACTGCCCGTGGAGCACCTCGTCCCACGGTGAGTCACTTCCCACCTGATCCGGCGCGACCCTGATGACTGGCAACCCGTTCCACGCGCGTGTCGTTATCGTCGGCAAGACCCGGATGGGCGGCGGTGTCTGCGTAGGCGGTTTGCTGGAATCGTCGGGGGCATCCGTCCGCCTGCTGCCGCGCGGGGGCCACTGCCATGCGCCCAACACGCCCTTTGAGGTCGGCGACGTGTGGACCATGCAGCTCGCTGTGCGGCCTCGACTCACTCCACCCCACACGGAGGACCATGACGAGTGGGATGCCAGACGGCTGGAGAGTGTGAAGCACTATTTGACCACATTCATCCGGGCGCGGGGTTCTCCGTTGTCCGGTGAGGCTGGCGGGCTCTTCGATGGGAGCTTGCGCTTCCGTCACTCGGGCTCCGCCTATGTGTCTCGACACGGACAGATTCCGGGCCGCAGCACGCAGTTCTGGATCTTACCGTCGCCGCTCCATCATCACGCCTTTGACGATGCCCACGTCTATCGAACACATGGCGGCACGTTCTTCAGCGTCAAGTATGTGGGGCTCGCGGAGCCGGTCGCGGTGATCCCCGCCGGCACCGTGGTACGAGTTTCGCTCGCGCGCTGGTGGCAAAACCCACAGGCACCGCAAGAGGGGGAAACGTGCGCGCTGCAACTCTCGGGGTGGTTCGGAATCGCGGCCGATGACGAAGCGGAAGGCGTGACGGGGCCTGGGGCCGCGTCAACCTAGTCAGATTCCCTTCCCCGCCGCGGAGCGGGCCAGCCGCACCTTCACCCGGGCCCGGTCCTTGTCGCGCTGGGTGCCGCCCGCCTCGGCCTTGTGCAGTTCGCTCTGGGCCTCGCTCTCCACCAGCGTCTCCACGCCCGCCGCTCGCGGTGTCAGGACCGTGAGTTTGTTGTTCACCATCTGGGCGAAGCCCTCCTCGATCATGAACGCGCGGCTGCCGCCCGCCCCGGTCTTGTCGTCAGCCGAGCGCACCGTGAGTTCGCCCATGCCCAGTTTCACCACCATGGCGGCACGGTCGGGCAGCACGCCCAGTTGGCCGTCGTGGGCCGGTATCACCGCCGATACGGCCTGCCCGTCCATCAACTTGCCCTGCGGCGTGATCAGACGGAACTGAAAAGTCTTGCCAGCCATGCGAGTCTCCAAAAGACCGGTTCTCAGGGCCGCAAGTCTATGGGCGCGACCCCGCATCGGTCGCGTTGGGCCGCGGGGTGCGTGAAGGGCGTGTACGCTGCCAGCGTGCCTGCTCGCCGCGTGCTCATCCTGCTGGCCCTCGCCCTGGGCGCTGCTCTGCTGGTGCTCCTTCGCCTCACCCTGGACCGACCGGCGGGTGGGGGTGGGGGGTGGATTGTGCTGGCGTGGCCCGGGTCGCCCTCGATCGCGGAACTGCGGACCCTGCGGGTCCTGACCGCCGTGATCGTGGGTGTGGCGCTGGCCGTCTCGGGCACGATCCTCCAGTGCCTGCTGCGCAACCCTCTGGCCGCGCCAGACCTGATCGGCGTGTCGCCCGCGGCCTCGCTCGCGGTCGTGCTGGTCTCGACCTTCGCTGGTGGTTGGGCGGGCATGGCCAACGGGGGCGGCTTGGGCGTGCTGGGCTGGCAGGCCGGACCCGCACTGCTGGGGGCCATGGTGGGGCTGGGGCTGGTTTACGGCCTCAGTCAACGGCGCGGCTGGGTTGATCCCGTCTCCATGGTGTTGATTGGTGTGATCGTGGGGGTGCTGTGCGGGGCGGGCGTGGTGGCGATTCAGGCGGTGCTTCCCAACGCCGCGCTGGGGGGTATGCGTGTGCTCGTCGGTGCCATCAGCGACGACACCACCGCGACCACACTCGCGGCCACGGGCATCGCCACGCTTGTGGTGGTGCTGGGCAGTGCCAAGTTCGGTCCCGCCATGGATGCCATGAGCCTGGGCGATGATGAGGCCGCAAGCGTGGGTGTGCCGGTGCGGGGCTTGCGGCTGGCCATGTTCGCCGGTGCGGGTGTGTTGGCGGCGTGCGCTGTCGTGCTGGCCGGCCCGCTGGGCTTTGTGGGCCTGATCGCGCCCCACGCCGCGCGGGTGGTCTGCGGGCCGGCGCATCGCACGCTGGTCATCGGCGCGGCCATGTGCGGGGCCTGCCTGGTGCTTGCGGGCGATTGTGTCGTGCGGATGGTGGAAACGCCCGGCGGCCGGTTGCCGCTGGGGGTTGTCATGGCGGCGGCGGGCGGACCCGTGATCATCCTGCTGCTCCGTCGGCATCCGATGCGGGAGTGATGGTCTGTTCGGCGTGGATTCCGGCCAAACGCGATGACCAAAAAACCGCGCCCGGCCTACACTGCCCGCCCAACAATGGCCCGGACGCGGCCACGCTTCGGCTTGTGTGGCGCGGCGACCCCTCTATGAACCTTCTCGACATTCTCCAGCAAGATTGCATCAAGGCCCCGCTCGTCAGCACCGAAAAACGGGGCGCGATCGATGAGATGGTGGACCTTCTGGCCGCGGCCGGCAAGGTCTCCAACCCGACGGTCCTCAAGGAAGCGGTGTGGACGCGCGAGCAGACCCGCACGACGGGCATCGGGCATGGCCTGGCCATTCCCCACGGCAAGAGTTCCGGCGTGGCCAACCTGGCCATGGCCATCGGCAAGCCCGCCCAGCCGATCGAGTTTCAGGCCATTGACGGCAAGCCCGTTCGGCTCATTATCCTCCTGGCGAGTCCGCCCGAGAAGGCCAGCGACCACATCCAGGCCCTCGCGCGGGTCAGCCGCCTGATGATGATGGAAACCTTCCGCGATTCGATCTACGGTGCCACCACGCCCGCCGAGATCTTCGAACTGCTCAAGTCCTACGAGAACCGATGAGCCCCGCGACCCACGCGCTGCCGGATCTGGCGGCCACCAACACACCTGCCATGGATGCCAAGCCCAACGGAGATTCGCTCCCGCCGCACCTGGCCGCCCCCACGGCCCAGGTGGATGCGTTCCTCGCGGCCTTCGTGGCCGGGGAAGAACTCACGCCCGCCCTGCGCGGGGCCGTGGAGTATGCGCTGCTGGGCGGGGGCAAACGCATCAGGCCCTTGCTGGCCTGGCACGCCTGCGTGGCCGTCGGTGGCGAGGGCGCGGCCAGCCTGCCCGCGGGCGCCGCCGTCGAACTCATCCACGCCTTCAGCCTCGTCCACGACGACCTGCCCGGCCTTGACAACGACGACACGCGGCGCGGCCGGCCCACCTTGCACAAAGCCACCAGCGAGGCGATGGCCATTCTCGCGGGCGATGCCATGCTCACCATGGCCTTCCAGGCCGTCTCGCAGCACATCGCCGATCCGGCCGTCATCGCCGCCCTCACGCGCGAGTTGGCCCGCGGCACCAGCGGCATGATCGTGGGCCAGGTCTACGACACGCTGGCGGGATTTGACCCCGCCCTCTCGCCCATCGAGCGGCTCCGGCTCATCCACCGCAACAAGACCGGGGCTCTCATCCGCGCCAGTTGCCGGATGGGCGGAGTTCTGGGTCTGGGCGCGCGGGCAAGTGCCGCGGCTGGCAAGGCCGAACTCGAGGCCGTCTCCTGCTACGGCGAGGCGATGGGCCTGATGTTCCAGATTGTGGACGACCTGTTGGATGTCACCCAGTCGGCCCAGCATGTGGGCAAGGCCACCGGGAAGGATTCGACATTGGGGAAACTTACCTACCCCGGCCTGCTGGGTCCGGAGGGTTCCCGCGCCGAGGTCCGGGCCACGCTCGCGCAGGCCCTGGCCGCGATCGAGCCACTGGGACCCAAGAGCCGACCTCTGGCCGATCTCGCGGCGTACATGGCTGTACGGACCAAGTAGCAGTGAGCCGCGAGCGGAGAGCCGGAGGGAGCAGGCGCGCGGGGGTTGGCTCGGATGGTTTGGCTCGCGGCCAACGGCTCACGGCTTCCTCGCTCAGCCCTCGCAGGGGTGTTAGTATTCATTCCCCACGCTCGCCTCGGGCTTTTCCCTGTCGTTCGTTGCGCCCGAAAAGGTCAGGAGGAGCATCGGCGGGGATGCTCGGCACGGAATCGCCGGAAGAACCATGAAGAATCTGTTGCCCACCATTCAGTCGCCGCAAGACCTGCGACGCCTTTCCATTGACCAACTCCCGCTGCTGGCCTCCGAGGTCCGCGATGCCATCTGCACGCAGGTGGCCAAGACCGGCGGCCACCTAGCCCCCAATCTGGGCGTGGTGGAACTGACGATCGCGCTCCACTATGTCTTCGATTTCGCGTGGGACCGCCTGCTGTTTGACGTGGGCCACCAGTGCTACCCGCACAAGTTGCTCACGGGACGGCTGCCCATGCTTGCCGGCCTTCGCACCGCCACCGGCATGGCCGGGTTCCCCGAGCCGCGCGAGAGTATGTACGACCTCTTCTCCGTCGGGCACGCGGGCACGGGCATCTCCACGGCCGTGGGCATGGCCCGGGGCGACACGCTCAACGGTGAGGGCTTCGACCCCGCGGGTCGGTCCGACGGCCGGCGCGTGGTCACGATCATCGGCGACGCGTCGATCGTGAACGGCGTGGCGATGGAGGGGCTCAACGGCGCGGGCGTGCTCAGGCGGCAGTTCCTGGTGATTCTCAACGACAACGGGATGAGCATCTCCAAGCCGCAGGGGGCGGTTGCCCAGTACTTTGACCGCTTCCGCCTCTCCACGCGCTACAGCGACTTCAAGAAGCACGCCAAAGAGTTCCTCAAAACCGTGCCCGGCGGCGAAACGCTCCGCGATGCCTACCACCGCTCCAGCGAAGCCTTCAAGCACATGATCAACGAGCACGGCTGGTTCGAGCACTTCGGGCTTGCCACCGTGGGCCCGATTGACGGGCACAACTTCCACGAACTCATTGATTTTCTGCGCGAGGCCAGGAACTACGACCGTCCGATGGTGATGCACGTCAAGACCATCAAGGGCAAGGGCTACGGCTTCGCCGAGAACGATGCCAGCACGTTCCACTCACCGCCGGCGTTCAGCGCCGTGCCGGACCCGGATTCCGACTCGGCTCCCCGCTTCGAGTCGGAAGGGTGCCGCGTGGAACTCAAGCGCGACGGCCGCTCGTTCACCAGCGCGTTCGGCGATGCCATGTGCGAGATGATGGCCCGCGACCCCAAGGTGGTGGCGGCGACGGCCGCGATGCCCGACGGCACCGGCATCTCCAAGACGCTCGCCAAGTTCCCGGAGCGCTCCTTTGACACGGGCATCTGCGAGAGCCACGCCCTGGACATGATGGCGGGTATGGCCAAGAGCGGCTGGAAGCCCTTCTTCGCCGTGTACTCCACGTTCGTGCAACGCGCCTTCGATCAGGCCTTCCAGGAAGTCGCGCTGCAGGGGCTGGCGGTGCGCCTCTGCCTTGATCGCGCCGGCTTCGTGGGCGGCGACGGGGCCGTTCACCACGGCTTCTGCGATGTCAGCATCCTGCGCGTGCTTCCCAACGCGGCCATCACCGCGGCCATCGACGAACCGAGCATGAAGGCCGCGCTCGAGTTCATGCGGGCCTACGACACCGGCCTCTCCTCCTGCCGCTGGCCGCGCGACAACGTCTACGCACCCCCCACCCCCGGCACGGGCGAAACCTCGCTCTACGACGTGGCCCACTGCCCGCCCTATGTGCTCGGCAAGGCCCGCTGCCTCACGCCGCAGTTTGATCTGGATGCCCCCGGCAACAACGGCGTGGGTGTGCCCGACGCGGCGGTGCTGGCCTTCGGCACACCCGCGATCGATGCCCTGCGTGCCGCGCACGCCCTCGCTGCGGAGGGCCG
Organism: uncultured Phycisphaeraceae bacterium; assembly: GCA_964571915.1. Classification (GTDB taxonomy): domain Bacteria; phylum Planctomycetota; class Phycisphaerae; order Phycisphaerales; family UBA1924; genus JAEUIX01. The sequence continues at coordinate 6,537 of CAZNEU010000121.1, read as the reverse complement.
GCGTGTCTGCGTCTACGACGCGCGTTTCGCCAAACCGCTCGACCGCGACCTGGTCCGCGGCCTGCTCTCGCGGGGCGTGCCCGTGCTCACGGTTGAAGACCACGCCCGCATCGGCGGCTTCGGCTCGGCCGTGCTCGAGGCCGCAGCGGAGATGGGCCTGGACGCTTCACGCGTGTCGATCGCGGGCATCCCCGACCGCTGGTTCTACCAGGACAGCCGCGCCAGGCAGTTGGCGCAGGCGGGGATCGATGCCGACGGCATCGCGGCGAGCGTGCGGGCGATGTGCCAACCCGCCCACGACGAGCACGTGCATGTGCGGCCGATGGGCAACGCCGCGGCACGGTGAGGCGGGTCCGAAAACAAAAACACCCCGGACCGCGTCCGGGGTGTGTAGATCACATCGCGGGTGATTGTGTGTGATCGTGCCAAGCCCGGCCCCGCGTGCCTTGCACAGGGGGACGGGCGGCCGACGGAAGCCTCACCGTTTCCGTCGGGCCGCCACGAGCCCCGCGATGCCGATGATCGCCGCCGACCCGGGGGTTGGCAGCGGGATTTCCTTGAGCGCGAAGACGGTCGGGGTCAGGCCCAGGGCCACGTCGATCACCAGGGGGTTGCCCGCCCCGGCGTTCCACGTCTGGCCGTTGAGCACCGTGCCGCCGGAGTAGGCGACCTCGGTCGCGCTGACAGCATGGTTGTAGGTGGTGGTGGTGTAGGGGGTGGTGGCAAAGCCCGCCGACGCGGCCTGGTTGAACGTGACCCGCGAGGACATGAGCAGGGCCTGCGTGTAACTCGTCCAGTTCACTCCGCTCTGGTTCGTGATGTTCTCGAAGGCGATGCCGATCTGCGGGGCCGTGCCCGCGTTGGGCGCGTTCTGGCTGAACTGGAGCACGATGGGCGTGGGGATGCCCTCCTCGGTGGTGCCGAAGACCGTGGCGACCTTGGTGAGGATGAGCCGGTTCTCGAACACGCCCAGCGACGCGACCGACACTGCGGCCGGGTTGAAGATCGTCACGCTCCAGCCGCCGCCCAGGTTCTGCGTAACCGGCTGGGCTCGGGCAGCACCCGCGGCCAGCGCGAGGCCGACGGCGGCGAGGGTCAGGTTGTTGCGGTTGCGGCTCATGATTCGGTCTCGCTCTCGGAGGCCCGTGGGGACGGGCGGGATGATTCGGAAAACGCCTCTCGGGAAAACGGAGTGCTGCGGAAACTCAGCCCCTGATCGCCGCGGCACGGGCCGTGCGTTCGCGCTCGGACCAGACGCACCACACGCGGTTGGCGTGAGCCTGGCGGCAGGCCAGGCCGGGCAGAAGCGTTTCGATCAGCCGCTGCTCGGTGCCGGTGCGCTGCGGGCTCATGAAGAACGCGATGGCGGCGGAGAGCACGCCCTTGTGGTTGGAGGGTTCAGCACGCATGGGCCGGACCTCCTTTCACAACGGGGCGCCGACGACGCGCGGCGAGCAGGCCGCCCGCGAGGGCGAGGGCCGCAGGTGCCGGAGCGGGAATCGGGCTTTCGCGGAGCGTGAAACTGGTGCGGAAGTCCGGATGGTCGATCTGGCTCAGCGCGATATCGATCACAAAGGCACCGCTTGCCACGCCGGGCGTCCAGAACGAGAAGTGGGGCACCGTGCCGTCGAAGAGTGTGGCCGTCTTCTGGTCGGGCGAGAGGTGGCCGTCGGCGAAGGGCTCGATGCTGGGTTCGGTGAGCGCCGAGTTGAACACCGCCAGGCCGTTCAGGTCGTTCACCAGCGAGATTGAGAACGCGCTCCACGCAAACCCGGTGTTGTTGAACACGTACTCATCGGTGAGGATGATGCGTGTGGATGTCGCCGCGTTGGGCGCGATCTGGGTGAAGATCAGGTCCAGCGGGCTGAAATCGTGGAACGTGGCGAACTTTTCCAGCACGGGCACGCCGCCGGGGGTGGTGGCGTCCCTGTAGATGTCCAGGACATCCACGTTCGGTGTGGTAACGGTCCAGCCGTTCCCGATGTTGCGCGTAATCTGCTGGCCCCAGGCGGAACCCGCCAGGGTCAACAGCAGCGCAACAGCAGCGCCAGCAGGGCCATTCGAAGAGCGAGCCAAGAGATCCTCCCCGTGCGCGGCCCGTTTCCGGGAACACGCACCAAACCTTCCTCGCTCTTGGCTTACAGCGTTGACACAACGACACGACCGCCCACCCGGCCTTCCACAGCGGGTGAACCATCGAGCCGTTCGCTATGAATGCGCAAGGGCGAACGACACGAACACTCAGGGAGAGTCTACATCAGCATCACAAACCGTCAAGGCGATTCAACCGGATTTCTCAGCAAAGACCGCCTGCGCGTCAGAATCCGATTTTTTCTTGCCTGTGGCGGGGGTCAGGAGGGGAGATCGTACTTTGTTCGTATGTCCAAAACTGGACCTGGCACGCCCACGTGGCCATACTGAGGGCGTGGCCACTCAAACGCTCCTCTTTGTCTGCACCGGCAACACCTGCCGCAGCCCGATGGCAGAGGCTATCGCTCGAGGACTTGTTGCTAAAAACATCAAAAATGCTTCGATAATTATTGAATCTGCTGGCATCGTGTCAGAAAATTCACCATTCAGCCGCGAAACTGCCCACGCGGTACAAGCCCTTGGGTTTGCTCCACCCGCTGGGTTTTCGCACGGCCTCGACCGCGACACCCTCGCCCGTGCCGGCTCGATCTTTGCCATGACGCGCTCGCACTTGGCTGCGATCGCCCGCCTCGATCCTGGCGCGGCGGGCCGGGCTCAACTCCTCGACCCCGCCGGGCACGACGTGCCCGATCCCATCGGCGGGCCCCAGAGTCAATACGATGCCACCGCTCGGGCCCTGCGCGACATGATCGCGGCCCGGCTGAAAGAGATGGGCTTGTGAAGATCGCTCTCAGTGCAGACCATCGTGGATCGGGTGCCGCGCGGCAACTGGCAGACCGCCTGCGTTCGAGCGGCCACGAGGTCGTGATCGTGGGCGACCTCTCCGGTGAGGCCGTGGACTACCCCGTGCCCGCACAGCGCGTGGGCGTGGCCGTGCGAGATGGCGTGGCCGAGCGGGGCCTGCTGATCTGTGGCACGGGCATCGGCATGTGCATCGCCGCGAACAAGGTGCGGGGCGTGCGGGCCGCGATCGTGCATGACGAACTCACGGCCCAGATCTCACGCACGCACAACGACGCCAACGTGCTGTGCCTTTCGGCCGACCTGCTGGGCCAGCGGCTGATCGAGAAGATCACGGAAGTGTGGCTGGGCACGGCGTTTCTGGGCGGGCGGCACCTGCGCCGTTTGCAGGAGATCGACGCGATCGAGCGTGGCGAGGACCCGAGCAAGGTGGAGTGAGCCCCCGGCCCTTACGCGGAGCCGGGGTGCACATCTTCGCTTCGTTCACGAATGGCGTGGACGAGGGCGCTCTTCAGCCGGCTCGCCATCTGCCCCGTCCCGACCGGCTTGCCATCCACGTGCGTCACGCACGACACCATCGTGGTTGTGCCCCAGAGCATGATCTCGCGGGCCTGTGCCAGTTCCTCCACGCGCACCGGCCTCTGCACGATCGACGGGTCGAGGTCGAGGATGATCTGGCGCGTGATCCCGTTGAGGATCGGGGCGGAGTCGAGAGACGGCGTAACGACTTCCGCCCCCGAACCTCGCGACAGCACCAAAGCCACGTTGCAGTGCGTGCCCTCGGTGATGAAACCATCGCGTACCAGCAGAGTCTCGTCGACGGGGCCGTGGTCCGAGCCCGCGCCAGCCGCGCCCGCCATGGACGCGATGATGTTGCCCAGGAGCGAGATGCTCTTGATGTGGCCCAGGTGCCAGCGCTCATCCGGCCGCAGCGTGATGCGTTTCAGGGCTGGCCCGTGCGCCTCATCCTTCTCCAGCCCCGCGTGCGGCAGGCAGTAGCCAAAGACCGTCGGCTTCAGCGGCACTCCCGCCACCGGCACGCGGCTGCGGACGGGCCGGCCGTCGATGATCGGCGGTGTGCCGCGCGTGATCTGCCAGTAGATGAACGCATCGGCCAGGTTGTTCGCGGCGAGCAGTTCGCGCGTCAGGGGTTCGAGTTGCTTCGCGTCCCAATCAATCCGGCACGCGGCCAGCCCCTCCGCCAGCCGGCGGATGTGGCGGTTCATGCCGATCACATGCCCGGGCGCATCCGGCGCGAGGCGAACGGCACGCAGGCCCTCGTACACGCCATCGCCGAAGATGAAGCCGCGGTCGAAGGCGCTGACCTGGGCCCGCTCTGCGGGAACGAGTTGGCCGTTGAGGGAGACGAGCAAGGCGGAGCGTAGGTGGTAGGGGATAGGGCACAGGGGACAGCCAGAACAGATGTGCCCCGCCGTTCGGCTAACCCCTGTCCCCTATCCCCTGTCCGCTCACAGCAACGCGATCGGGTCCACATCCACGGCCGTGTGTGTGTCGCTCTTGAGCAGCCCCTTGGCGCGCACGGCTTGCAGGAGCGATTGGATGATGCCGCGCGTGTGGGCGAGGAGTTCGACCGCGATGCGATGGTGGCCGGCGATGCGTGCGAGCGGGCAGGGGAAGGGCGGGCGTAAGCGGACGGGCGGTGGCGCGGTGCGTGTCGGCTCGGTCTCGCGTGTCGGCTGGGCGAGCCGACGTACCCCAAGTGTCGGCTCGGCGAGCCGACCTACCCGGTCGATCGCCTCGCGCAGCGCCTCATGCAGGGCGCGAGCCGCGGCGACAGCCTTGGGGTGGTCTTTGTGGCGGCACACGATCCGGGCCATTCGCGCGGCGGGGGGCAGGCCGGCCCGCACGCGGGTTTCAAGTTCGCTGCGGGCAAAGGCCTCAAAGTCGTGCCGCGCGGCGAGTTGAATCGCGGGTGAGCGGGGCTCCATCGTCTGCACGATGACGAGGCCGGGGTGGTCTGCCCGGCCCGCGCGCCCCGCCACCTGGCTCACGAGTTGATAGGTGCGTTCGCTGGCGCGAAAGTCCGGCAGGGCCAGGGCCGTGTCAGCGTTGATGACACCCACGAGGCGCACGTTGGGGAAATCCAGGCCCTTGGCGATCATCTGCGTGCCCAGCAGCACGCGGGCCTTGCCCTCGGCGAAGCGGTCCAGGGCGCGGAAGTAGTCTTTGGCGGAACGCATGGTGTCGCCGTCAAGCCGCAGCAGCGTGTCGTCGATCTTCAGGCCGTGGGGCACGGCGAACTTGCGTTCGAGTTCTTCCTCCACGCGCTGCGTGCCCAGGCCGAAGGTGTTGATGGTGCCGCGGCAGACGGGGCACGATGGGGGGAGTTTGATCTCGGCGAGGCAGTGGTGGCAGCGCACGAAGCCGAGCGACCCGCCGCGCTCGGGGTTGGGCAAACTCGGGCGGTGGTAGACCATCGTGGCATCGCACTCGGTGCAGGTCAGGAGCCAGCCGCACTTGGGGTCGGCGCAGGTGATGTAGTTGGCGTAGCCGCGCCGGTTGAGCAGGAGCATGGCCTGCCCGCCCGCGGCAAGCGTCTGGTCCAGGGCGCGTTCGAGCGTGGGGCCGAGCAGGTGCAGGTGGCGGTCTCGCCACCCGGAAACCTGCGAGCGCAGGCGGCGTTCATCGGCAAGGTCCACGATCTGCACGCGCGGCATGGGCGACCCGGTGGCGCGAGTGGGTAGGTGCCAGAGGCGGTACTTGGCGGAAGCCGCGAGCGGTTGGCCGTGAGCCGCGGGCGGATCCGGGAGGGCGTTGGCGTAACTCTCGAGGGAGGGCGTGGCCGAGCCGAGAATGACCGGGCAGCCGGAAAGGTGGGCTCGCTTCACGGCCACATCGCGTCCGTGATAGCGCGGCAACTGGTCCTGCTTGTACGATGAGTCGTGCTCTTCATCAACGACGATGAGGCCGAGGCTGCTGAGGGGCGCGAAGACGGCCGAGCGTGCGCCGACCACGACGCGGACTGTGCCGGCCGCGCACGCGGCCCACTGGGCGTGGCGTTGCGAGGAGGAGAGGCCCGAGTGCAGCACGGCCACGGCCGGGCCGAGGCGCTCGATGAACCGGCGCGAGGTCTGGGGCGTGAGGGCGATCTCGGGGACGAGGACGATGGATTGGCGGCCGCGGGCGATCTCGCGGGCGATGGCGCGGAGATAGACTTCCGTCTTGCCGCTGCCGGTGACGCCGTGGAGCAGCGTGACGCCGGTGTCGCCGATCGCCTCCAGCGCGCGCTCCTGCTCGGGCGTCAGCGTGATCACTTTCGGCTGTTCGACGACCGCCGTCGCCATGAGGTCGGGGCCTTCTTCGAGCTTCGACTCCTTGAGCAGGCCCGACTTGATCATGGCGGCGACGACTCCCGCCGACGCCCCGCAGCCGCGGGTGAACTGGGCGCGATCGAGGGGTTCGTCGAGCGTCTTCGCGAACGCGAGCACCTCCTTCTGCTTCTCCGTCTTCGCTTCTCCGACGCCCGCCGCGACAAGCCGTCGATGCTTCTCCGGATTGGCCTTCTTGACGCCCGACGGCACCAAGGCGGAAAGGGCTTCGCCCCAGGAGCAGAGGTAGCGGTCGGCGATCCAGCGGGCGAGGTCGAGGAGGGGGGCGTCCAATGCCGCATCCGGGAACGCCCGC